>CAZNOA010000040.1:0-12064 GCA_964574565.1 uncultured Halobellus sp.
TCGATCCCCGCCGTCGTGCTGGCGTACGGCTCCTCGTCGAGGATCGCCGCCTCCTCGTCGGTAACGATGATCAGTTCGGGATCGGCCTCGAGGATGACCTCGTCGGAGAGCTGCGGGTATCCCTCGTGTTCGGCGGCGGCGACGTTGTCGGTCCCGCCGATCGTCATGATCGCGTCGATGAACGTGTTGCCGGCGGCGACGAAGCCGCTGCCGAGCGGATACAGCGCCGCGGGGCGGTCGAAGTCGGCGGTCCGGTCCTCGACGTCCGCGACCGCGTCGTACATCTCCTCGTTCGTGTCGGCCGCCGCCTCGCACTCGCCGACGAGCTGACCGATCGTCTCGGTCTTGTCGGCGATGTCGTCGACGTCGGTCGCCTCGGGGAAGTGGTAGACGGTGAGCCCCTGCTCGCGGAGGTCCTCGACCTGATCGGCCGACGCGTTCGGCGCGAGCACGAGGTCGGGGTCGGTGTCGACGACGCGCTCGATGCTGACGCCGAGCCCCTCGGCGGAGACGTCGGTCTTCTCGTCGGCGCCGTCGAGGTACAGCGCGAACTCGGTCACGCCGACGACGCGGTCCTGCGCGCCGAGCTCCCAGAGCGTCTGGGCGGCCGACGGGTTCGTCGTCGTGATCCGCTCCGGCCGCTCCTCGAGCGTGACGTTCGTCCCGGTGGCGTCCGTCAGCTCGACCGGGAACTCACAGGTCTCCGCGTCGTCGTACTGGTGTCCCGTCGGCCCGTCGGCCGCGTCCGACAGGGCGTTCGTGGTCGTCGGCTGTTCTATCGCCGGCTGCGTGCCGGCCGCCACGCCCGCGACGCCCCCCACCAGGGCGGTCGTCACGAGCACGGCCATCGCGATAACGAAATGCTGTCGCATCGGATCGATGACGCACCTCGTCCAATAAGTATTTACCTACTACAAGTTTTGTTGGAGAACGAATGCGTGCATGGGCTCGATCGGCCGCGTGGTCGGCGGCGCTAGCCGCGGTTCTCACGGTCGTCGCGGTGGTGAGCGCCGCGATCGGTCCCGTTCGGATCCCGCCCGCGGAGGTGGTGAAAGCGGTGTTGAACGCGCTCGTCCTCCCGGTCGGCGTCGAAACGGTCACGTCGGGCACCGGGTCGCTCTCGGTGTCCGGCATGAGCTTCGCGTACCGGTCGCCGTTCGCGTTCCCGGTCGACAGCGTCCACCAGCAGATCGTGATCGGGGTCCGGCTCCCGCGGATCCTACTGGCCGCGCTCGTCGGCTTCGCGCTCGCGGCCGCCGGAACCGTCATGCAGGGGTTCTTCCGGAATCCGATGGCCGACCCCTCGATCATCGGCGTCTCGTCGGGCGCCGCCGTGGGCGCGGTCGCGTTCATCGTCTTCCCGGTCGCGCTGTCGACCACCGTGGCGCTCCCGCTCGTCGGCGCGGTCGACGTGGGGCTCTCGTACGGCGCGGGCGTCAGCCTCTTCGCGTTCGTCGGCGCGCTGATCGCCGCGTTCGGCGTGTACGCCATCGCGACCCGCCACGGCCGGACGCCGGTGGCGACGCTGCTTCTGGCCGGCGTCGCCGTCCAGACGTTCCTCGGCGCGGTCATCTCGTACCTCCAGCTGCAGGCCGGCGAGTCGCTCCGTCGGATCGTCGCGTGGCTGATGGGGCACCTCTCGGGCGCCTCGTGGAGCGACGTCGCCGTGACGGCCGTCGTGGTGCCGCCGCTGTTCCTCCTGTTGCTCGCGTACACCCGCGACCTGAACGTCATGCTGCTCGGCGAGGAGGAGGCGCAGGGGCTCGGCATCGAAGTCGAGCGCACGAAGCGGATCCTGCTCGGCGCCTCCGCGCTGATCACCGCGGCCGGGGTCGCGTTCGCCGGCGTCATCGGCTTCGTCGGTCTCATCGTCCCGCACATGCTCCGGCTCGTGGTCGGTCCCGACCACCGGGTGTTGCTGCCGACGGCCGCGCTCGCCGGGAGCTCCTTCCTCGTCGCCGCGGACACGGTCGCGCGGTCCGGGACGGCCGAGCTGCCGGTCGGCGTCGTCACCGCCGCGGTCGGCGCGCCCTTCTTCATCTACCTGCTGATGAACCGGGAGGTGCACGAGCTGTGAGCGCGGAGTCCTCGGACGAGGCGACCGACGCCGCGCGTGACGCCGCCGCCGCGCGTGACGCCGACGCGTCGCTCCAGGACGTCGAGGCCGACACGCCCGACGGCGACCCGCTCATCGAGGTGCGGGACCTGTCGGTCTCGTTCGGCGACGTCCCCGTGGTCTCCGGCGTCGATCTCAGCGTCGAGCGCGGGTCGCTCGTCGGTCTCGTCGGCCCGAACGGGTCCGGAAAGACGACAGTTATCCGAGCGATCAAGGGGACGATCGCGCCGGACGCCGGCGAGATTCGACTCGACGGCGACGCCGCCACGGGGCTCTCCGCACGCGAGGTCGGCCGTCGTGTCGCGAGCGTCCCCCAAGAGACGGGCCTCGCCTTCGACTTCCAGGTGCGACACGTCGTGGAGATGGGGCGAACGCCCCATCTCGGACGCTTCGACGGCCACGGCGCGGACGACGAGCGGGCGGTCAGGGAGGCGATGTCGGCCGCGGGCGTCGCGCGTTTCGCCGACCGCCCCATCACCGCGGTCTCGGGCGGCGAACGCCAGCGCGTCCTGCTCGCGCGGGCGCTGGCACAGGAGACGCCGGCGCTGCTGCTCGACGAGCCGACGGCGAACCTCGACGTCAACCACGCGATCCGAACCGTCGAACTGGTCCGCGAAATCGCCGACGACGGGCGCGCGGCGCTCGCGGCGATCCACGACCTCGACATGGCGGCCCGGTACTGCGACGAAGTCGTCGTCCTCGCGAACGGCGGTGTCCACGCCGCCGGACCGCCGGAAGCGGTACTGACCGCCGACGCGCTGCGAGCCGCCTTCGACGCGGAAGCGTTCGTCGGGCGTAACCCGGCTACCGGCTCCCCGGCGGTCACCGCGTTCGACGCGATCGACCGGAGTGGAGCGGTGGGCGGCGCGGAGTCGGCAGGAGAGACCGACGGCTCCTCGGACGCAACCGATCGGTCCGCGCGGGACGCCGGCGTCGTTCACGTGGTCGGCACCGGACGAGAGGCGGCTCGAATCGCCGCCCGTCTCGCGGCCGCGGGCCATCCCGTCACCGCCGGCGTCGTTCCCGCGGGCGACGCGCTCGCCGGGGTCGTGACCGACGCGGGCGGCTCCGTCGTCACCGCGCCGCCGTTCGAGTCGGTCGACCCGTCCCTCCGGGCGGCCGCCGTCGACCTCGCCGAGGCGGCGGACGTGGCGATCCTCGTCGACGGGGACGCCGCGAGCGACACGTCCGCACTCGCGGGGACGGCAGCGAACGAGACGGTCATCGCGTCCGCCGACCGGGTCGTTCGCGTCGACGCCGGTGTGAGCGCCCGCCGGCTGCTCGACGCCGTCCGAACGAGCGAGGCTCCCTGACACGTCCCCTTCTGACATGACTCTCTCTGACACGGCGATCGATCCCGACAGACGCGCGGCCACCGCCGAAGCGTCACCGTTTATTGGGCCGCTCGCGTCCACTCGACAATGAGCGTCCCTTGTGTCGCTGTCGCACGCGAGCGCGGCGAGTCCGTCCGCGGGCGGCTCGCCGACGCCGGCGTCCTCGACGGCGACCACGAGATCGCGGTCGAGGGCGACACGATATACATCCCCGTCACCGACGCCGCGGCGGTCCCCGACGACCTCGCCGATAGCGTGGTCGAGCGCGACGCCGACGAGCGCGACACCCCCGAGACGCCGGCGATGATCCTCGGCTACGAGCCGTCGCTGGAGCGGCTCGGCGACATCGTCATCCTCGACGAGGACGACGACGAGCGCGCCCGCGAGATCGCCGAGGCGGTCATGGCCTCCGACGTTCCCTGCGAGACGGTGCTCAACCGCGCCTCGCCGATCGAGGGCGAGCTGCGGGTGAGGCGGTGGGACGTCCTCGCCGGCGACGGCACCGAGACGGTCCACCGCGAGTACGGTCACGCGTTCGCGCTCGACGTCGCCGAGGTGTACTTCTCGCCGCGGCTTGCCACCGAGCGTCACCGCGTGATCGAGCAGGTCGCCGCCGGGGAGTCCGTCGTCGACATGTTCGCCGGCGTCGGCCCGTACGCGATTCCGATGGCGACGCGCGGCGCCGACGTCGTCGCCTGCGACCTCAACGAGGCGGCGATCGCGTACCTCCGCGAGAACGCCGAACGCAACGGCGTCGCCGACCGCGTGACCGCGATCGCGGGCGACGTGCGGGACCTGCCCTCGTCGCACGCGGACACCGCCGACCGGCTCGTGATGAACCTCCCGCACTCCGCCGAGGAGTTCCTCGGGGCGGCCGTGCGCCTCGCCGGCGACGACTGCGTGATCCACTACTACGACATCCAGCACGAGGACGACCCGTTCGGCCCCGGAACGCGGGCGATCCGCGAGGCGGCCGGCGACGAGTACGCCGTCAGCGTCGAGACCGAGCGCGTCGTCAGATCGTACGCGCCTCACGAGTACAACGTCTGTCTCGATGTCAGGCTGACCCGGGCGTGACCGTCTGAGCCGTCGCCGTCACCGGCGGTCATTTCGGTCAGGTATCAGTTTTATGTTACTGTGGCTCAAGGTGTGATGTATGAGTGAAAGCGAAGCTCCAGAGGAACGCATCGACGAGACGACGACGTGGCCCGACCTTGCCATCGGACTGTACGACCGGCTGACCGGCCGCAACGCGGAGATAATTTACGAGTTCGAAGACATGACGGTCGACGTTCCCAGCGGGACCGGTGACGACGTCGAACACGCCAACTGGCGGCTCGACGGCACGGTTCGGGTCACCACTCGTGAACAAGACTGACGGGAGGGCGCCGCTTTCGATCACCACGGAAGACCTGACGCTCACGGTCGACGGCGTCGAACTCGACGTCCGCTCCACCGGAGACAGGGTGTTCGTCGAAGCGAACAGCGTCCGCGACGCGATTCGCGTCGCGCGCGGGCTTCCCGCCGACAGCGACGCGACGGGTCCTGCCGCGTTCCTGACCGCGACTGACCTGACGACGGAGTTCCGGGTACGGGGGCGAACCGTCGTCGTGATCGGTGCGGATGCACGGCCCGGTCTCCTCTCCGAGCGGCTCGGTATCGCACCGGCCGAGATCAGAGTGGCTGGCGCCCTCGGCGCGGGCGCAGGTGGCCTCTCGGCGGTCGGTGGACGAATCCGTCGATTGGTCCGCTGAAAACGACTCGGACCGGCTTCTCGGATTCTATTTCACCCGCTACGCTGAGCGGTCACTACGCGGGAGCGGCGTGTCGACAGTGGAACTGCCGTTCCGCCCGCGGAGGTCGCGGAGCGGAACGGCCTGCAGGCCCGTCACATGACAAGAGGTCACGGCCGCGGGACGAGTCGGAACCAGAGGCGATTCTGCGCTTGGCACGTCTGAGACGTGGATCACACGTCGGCCGTGATGGATCGCTGATAGGGGTGACGGTCGCGTCGGGTCGCCGTGGGGGATGCGACCGACGTGACTGCTGACGCCCGACACGGGCTCCGGCCGGGCACACACCGTCGGGGGAGTCGATCCCCGCCGTCGTGGCATACGATCGGTGTGGTCACATTCCAGTTGAATTCCAAGCATATATTTATGTTTTTCCCTTATATTCTTGGAAGTATCGAACAGATACCGTTACAATTCGGATCTATCTAGTCGAAGGTGCTGGTGAAAGAGAACACCGGTGAGGGCGCGGCCGGATCTCGCGGTCCGACACTTCTTCGCGCTGGGCGTGAAATGAAGGTCGACGATCCCGACTGGGGCTGTCGATCGACATCCCGCGACGCCGCGGTTTCGGAACGCTTATTTTTTACCTTCGGGTATGGTAGGTTGCGTGCCGGAGTAGCTCAGCTGGCAGAGCGATTCCTTCGTAAGGAATAGGTCGAGGGTTCAAATCCCTCCTCCGGCTCTTCTGACGAACCGTCAAGACGCCGAAGAGCCGTCGCCGGAGTTCACGCGGCAAACGGGGCGTCGACGGTACGACCGAGCCGTATCCCCCACCGGCCCGGCCGCCACCGGTCGAGCTGCGTGGCGTGACCGCCCGTTATCGCTGGAAAACTGATCGTGTTGACGGCCCCCCGCCGCCCATGACATAAACTCTGTAAAGAATATTAGGGATGAGACTATGAGTGTAACCACCATTCAGAACAGTATGCGACCAGAGTACGATCACACCGAGCAAGAACTGTACGAATGTTTCAAATGCGGCACCCTCGTCGAGGATAACGGCATCTGTGAGTGCGGCGGCGAACTCAGACACATCGGTCGGTCTCGGGACCTCTGAGCCTCGAGGCCGGTCGTCTCTCGATGCGGTCTGCGGGCTCCCCGTCTCACTCGCCGTCGGCGTTCTCACCGTCTTCTTCGACAGCACCGCCTCCGCCGGCTCCCGCGTCGTAATCCGGCAGCGAGAGCACGTTCTCGCGGCCGAGCCGGAACCCGTCAAGCTCGTCGTCGTCGCGGAGCCCGGTGACCACCTGACTCGTCTTCGCGGCCGTCCAGTCGAGCTCCTCGGCGACGCGCTTCTGTTTCATTCGGCCGCCGTTCGACTCGATGAGCCGCAGCACCTGCTCTTCGTTGCTCAGCAGCGTCTCGTCGACCGGCGGTGCGGCCGCGTCGTCGGTCTCATCGGTCTCGTCGGTCGCGTCCGACCCCGCCGCTGCGTCCGACGGTTCGTCGCCGTCCGACCTCGGCTCGTCGTCCCGCGCTCCGGGTTCCGCCGCCCCGCCCGGCTCCGACGTCTCCGCCGAGTCGGTCGCGTCTGCCGTGGTCGCCGCCACTCCGCCGGTGCTCTGCGCCGCCTCACTCGGCTCCGCCGCGCTGTCGCCCGGCGTGCCCAGACCCTCGTCGTCGCCGACACGGGCTTGGGCGGCCGAACCGTCGCGTCGCCGCCGATACGCGACTGCTCCCCCGCCGAGGACGAGGAGACCGACGACGAGGAGCGCCAACGGTCCGACCGCGAGCCCCTTGGGGGCGGCCGTTATTCGGGGCTCCCCTCCCGTGAAGTCGACCGGGCCGGTCCAGACCACGGCTCCGTCACGAGTCTCCGTGGGCGACGGCACGGCGTCGACGAGCTCGTACCCGTTCGGCCAGGAGACGATGAGCGAGGACGCCTCGTCGAGGAACAGCCCGTCGATCGCGTCGCCGACGACCACTCGATCGCCGTCGACCGCGGCGAAGCCGCTCCAGTGGAACCGGTACGTGACCACGCCGTACGACTGCGGCAGTTCGCGCCGCTCGGCGCTCACGGTCGTCTCGGCGATCTCCATCTCCCGGCCGGTC
Organism: uncultured Halobellus sp.; assembly: GCA_964574565.1. Taxonomy (GTDB): domain Archaea; phylum Halobacteriota; class Halobacteria; order Halobacteriales; family Haloferacaceae; genus Halorubrum. Next base: position 7,296 of record CAZNOA010000040.1, read on the forward strand.
GCCGCCTCCGCGGCGTCGGCCGTCGCGACCATCCGCTCCCGGAAGCGATCCGTGTACGCCTCGGGGTCGGAGTCGATGTCGTCGCGAAGCTCCTCGAACGCCTGCTCCTCGTCGTCGGTTGCGAGCCGGATCCGGTACTGTATCTCCCAGACGGCGTCGCCGTTCGAATCGACGCTCACCTCGATGAGGACGTCGTCCGCGTCGATGTCCATCTGCTCGAACCCGCCGGCCGGCACGCCGGCGTCCCCGGATGCCGAGGCGTTCGCGGCACCTATCGCCGCGGCGCTGCTCGCGAGGAGGAGGACGGCCGAGACGAGCAGAATGACTCTCTTTCGCTGCACAAACAAGCACTCACTGGCGTGTAATAAATCCCTTCTCATCTCTACCGTTGCCTGGTCTTTCGGCTGTCGTTCGAACCGTCAGCGAAGGGAGCGCCGGCACCGGATCTCACGCCTCCACACCAGCACACGGTCGCGGTTCGTGTCTTCGCATCGTGACACGATCACGCGTACCGCCCACGTCAGTGATCTCGGTGACGTCGAACTCGGCCCGCCCGTCGCCCGCCGCACCGTCACCGCGTTATCGAACTCACCGTCGAGAGCGATACGAGCCCACCCCCCGCCGCGAGCGTCCTCGCCGTGCCGCGCCGATCGGCGTCGGTCGCGTTGCCCGCCCCGCGGTCCGCATCGTCCGCGTCGCCGCCGGCGACGGTGTCGGTCTCGTTCGTCTCGTCGCTTTCGTCCGTGTCGTTCGCCCCGTTCGTGCGATCGGTCGTCTCCTCGGGCTGTGCGTCGGCGTTTTCTGCGCTGTCGGAGCGGTTCTGGCCGTCGCCGTGGCCCGCGTCTCCGGCGTCCGTCCCGCTCGCGCTCTGATCGGTCGGCGGACCGCCTACGGTCCCGGGTGGGCCGCCGCCGCGGTCGCTCTCGTTCATCGGACGCTCGCCGGGCGGGCCGCGGCGTTCGGACGCCATGGGTCCGCCGACGTCGGTGCCGGTGACGCCTCGCGCGATCGCGGCGACCTCTGGGCCCCTCAGTTCGTTCGCACGGGTACGCAGGGTCTCGAGACGCTCGTCGTCGAGGCCTCGATCCGCGCGGACCGTCTCCGGGATCTCCCCGGCGACGACGGCGGTCCTGTTCGCGCCCCGCTCGACGGTCTCCGCCCGCGCGGCCGTCTCGGCCATCCGCGCGGCGTACGCGCCCTGACTCAACTCGCCGGCATCGCGTCGTTCTCGTAACTCGCGCTGTCGCTGTTCGATCTCGCCGAGCTGCTGTTCGCTCCTGTCGAGCCGCTGGGCGACGAGGTCGGCCCGTTCCTCGGGGGTCTCCGCACGGTTGAGCCCGACCTCGAAGGCTCGGGACTCAACCTCGCCGGTCACTTCGGCGTTCTGGACACCGACGACGCCCGAGAGACGCTCACCGGGGCTGATGTCGGTGGTCTCGTTGCCCTCGGACGCTCCGTCGGCCGTCTGGGTGTCGTCCTGTGCGACGACCGTCCCGATCGGGCCGGCCGCGGCGGCTCCGGCGAGCCCGACGACCACGACGGCGGCGACGAGCAGCGCGATCCTTCGGTTCATTACGACGACTGTAAGCGGCGTCCACGTATATATCCGGATCTCCGTTAACTCGGATCAACGCGGATTAACACCGGTACGGGGCGGGGATCGTAGCCGGTTGGGGAGGCCTCACTGTGACGAGCCGAGAACAGCGACCGATTCGAGCCGCGAACTCCGATTGACGGGAACCGACCGGGACTCACTCCGGACTCGACCGGAGCCCCTCGGCCCCCGGGAACCCGCTGCGGTCGACTCAGTACGACTTCGCGAAGTACGCCGTTCGCTCTGCGCCGTCGCCGCAGATCGCACACGTCTCGTCGTGGTCTTCGCTCGCGTCGCCCCCGTCGACGAGCGGGTCCTCGTCGGCGAACGGCACCATCACGATCTCGGCCGCCATCGGCTCTTTGATCGGTGCCTCGCACTCCTCGTCGCCGCACCACGGGGCCTTCACGTACCCGCCGTGCTGGCCGAGCGTTCCGAGGATGCCCGCGCGGTCGTCAGCCTCGCGCACCGCGCCGTCGAGGGTCTCCTCGGCGGCCGCGTACAGCTTCGCGTACACCTCGTCGAAGTGCGTCTCGACCGTCTCGGCGACTCCGTCACGGCCCTCGACGACCGACTCGCCGTCGGGACGGTGGACGAGCGTGAGCTCGTCGTCCTCGACCTCGTGGGGACCGATCTCGATCCGAACGGGGATGCCGTTGAGCTCGTGTTCGTTGAATTTGAAGCCGGGATTGCGCTCGTCGCGGTCGTCGAGTTCGACGCGAACGCCCGCGTCCTCGAGGTCCGCGGCGACGCCCTCGGCGTACTCTAACACGTCGGTCTTCGTCTCCTCCTGCCAGATGGGGACGATGACGACCTGCGTCGGGGCGACGCCGGGCGGGAGCACCAGTCCCTGTTCGTCGGAATGCGTCATGATCAGCGCGCCGAGCGCGCGCCACGAGAGCCCCCACGAGGTGGTGTGGGCGGTCCGGTCCTCCTCATTTTCGTCCGAGTACGTGATGTCGAACGCCTCCGCGAACGACTGACCGAGGTGGTGCGAGGTGCCGGCCTGCACGGACTTCCCGTCAGGCATCAGCGCCTCGACGGTCGTCGTCGTGTCCGCGCCCGGGAACTTGTCGTGGTCGGGCTTCTGACCCTTGAGGACGGGGATCGCCAGCAGGTCCTCGTAGACGGAGGCGTACTGGTCGAGCCGCATCATTGTCTCCTCCCACGCCCCCTCGTGTGTCGCGTGAGCCGTGTGACCCTCCTGCCAGAGGAACTCCTTAGTGCGGAAGAACGGCTTCGTCTCCGTCGCCTCCCACCGAACGACCGAACACCACTGGTTCACGCGCAACGGGAGGTCGCGGTGGCTTCGGACCCATTGGCTGATGTACGGCGTGATGATCGACTCGGAGGTGGGGCGGACGGCCAGTCGCTCTTCGAGCTCTTTCGTGCCGGCCTCGGTCACCCACGCGACCTCGGGGTCGAACCCCTCGACGATGTCCTTCTCGCGTTCGAGGTACGACTCGGGAATGAAAAGCGGGAAGTAGGCGTTCTGGACGCCGGTGTCCTTGAACTTCGCGTCGAGGAACCCCTGTAACCGTTCCCAGACGGCGTACGCGCGCGGTCGCGTGACGATGAACCCGCTCATCCCCTCGGGGCCGTAGTCGGCCAGCCCCGCCTTCCGTACGACCTCGGCGTACCACTCGCCGGTGTTGTGTGACTTGGACTCGGTGATGCCGAGTTCCTGGTCGTCATCGCTCATTGTCCTGTGAACCGTCCGTCGCGGGCTTAAAAGGTCCGAACCAGCCCGCGGCGCGAGTCGAGCGCCCGAGCGACCGGTGTTCGGTCGATTAATCCGACTTAATCGGGGACGACTGTCTGCGGGATATACGTCGCTCTCGATCCAAGACGGGACTGAGCAACCCATCGATGAAACGAACGATTCTGCTCGTCTTACTCGTTGTGACTGTGTCGGCGCTCGCGGCGGCCGTTCTCGAGCAAGCGGCGATCATCTGACCGCGGGCGACCCGAATCGCTCAGGGACCCGGACTTTCGCTCGGTCGGAACGTGGAGAAACGTTAACCTCCGTCGGAGTCCATCTCCGGATATGGACCTGTCGGCGCTGCGTCGGTACACGCCGGACACGGTGAACGGTGCCCGTCGCGAGGCGGCCGTATTGGCCCCCGTCATCCAGCGGAGCGGCGACGCACACCTCCTGTTTACGAAGCGCGCCGCCCACCTCGGCGAGCACCCCGGGCAGATGAGCTTCCCGGGGGGCGGCCGCGAGCCGATCGACCGGACGCTCACTGACACGGCGCTCCGCGAGGCGAACGAGGAGGTCGGCATGCGCCCCGACGAAATCGACGTTATCGGGCGCCTCGACGACACGCGAAGCAGCTCTCGGTACGCCGTTCGCCCCTTCGTCGGCGTCGCGCCGGACCGCGAGTACGTGCCCGACGAATCGGAGGTCGCCGAGGTGGCGGTCCTCTCGGTAGCGGCCCTCACCGAACCCGCGAACTACGAGTCCGAACGCCGGCTCGGCCATCCGGAGTACGGCGACCACCGAGTCCACTACTTCCACGTCGACGGCTACACCGTCTGGGGCGTGACCGGCCGCATGGTCGTTCAGCTCCTCGAACGGACGACCGACTGGCGCGCCCCGGAAGAGGTCGACCGAGAGGTCGACATGGACGCCGAACTACCGGTCTGATCGCGTTCGATAGAGCTGAGCTACTCCGAGGAACCGACCGACAGCCGTAGCGTCAGCTCCGCTCCGTCGGCGAGCGCCGCGACGAACTCGCGATCGAGGTCGGCCGCGGCCCCGTCGGCGCCGACGAGGATCGTGCGCTCGTCGTCGGTGTACTCGCTCGTCCGGCCGACCATCGACCGGCCGTCGCTGAGGGCGAGCCCGGGATCGCCGCGACCCGTTATCGTCTCCGTCAGCCTCTCTCCGTCGTCCGTCTCCGCGGTCAGGGTCGCTTCGATCGTCGCCGTCTCGTCCCGGCACGCCGCTCGGAACGCCGGATCGAAGTCGCTGGGGGTTCGATCGGCTTCGACCCCGAGGATGCAGTCGCCGGCGGGGGTGAGCCAGTCGTCGGTCGTGAGTTCGAACGTGCTCGCGTGCGCCGCCGTGACGTGTTCGTGGCCGCTCGCGTGAACGACCTCGACGAGCGAGTCCTCGGCGGAGGACTCCTCTCTCGACGGCCCGTCGGTGTCGTCGTCGCTGTCGGCGGTG
>CAZNOA010000041.1:0-11819 GCA_964574565.1 uncultured Halobellus sp.
ACGACTCGGGTAGAGGTTTCGGCGAACGACTCGGGTAGAGGTTTCGGCGAACGACTCGGGTAGAGGTTTCGGCGAACGACCCGGGAAGGGAGGATTAACCGGCGCAGGCGCTGCGACTCGCGCGAAGAAACCGCGTCGGCACTGTGAGAACGCCGGGATACGTTATTCGAGAGTCGCCGACGTATCGGTCGTGCGGCCGACGGTGACCGTGTCGCTTCGTATCCATACGGTGTACACGTCGAGGCCGAACGAAATCTCGACGGCGTCCGCTACGCTGTTGGTGAGCAGTTGATCGAGCGAGTCGGGGTCGACGTGGTCGCTGATCGTGATGCGATCCGAGGTCGCTAGTTCGACGGGACACACGTCTTCGAGAGATGCGATGGCCTCGATGATAGCGGTACTCGGAGCCGAGAACCCTTCATTGTACGCTATCTCGACGAACGAATCCTCACGGTCGGCCCCACTGCCGTCAGCGTTCCACAGGGTATCACTCATTAAAAACAAGTATAGTCCGTGTGTTAAAACTTTGTTGTGAGAATCTGAGTTACACTTTTGAACGCGTAGCGGGATTCGGCGGTACTCGATCCGACTCACTGCCGTCGCCGTGAGATGCGCGCTCGGCGTTCGGCACGCGGTTCGTGTCGAGTGGCCGCGTTGGACGGAGAAAAGCGCGGAGCCGCCGATTCATCCGCCCGCCGGTATGGCGGCGTTTTCGGGGATCGGGGGTGCGACGAACTCTCTACGAGAGTTTGTTGATGTTCTCGACGACTGCATCTGCGAACTCGCTCGTCGCGAGCTTCTCCCCGCCCTCGATCTGTCGGTGGAGGTCGTAGGTGACCTGGCCCGAGGAGATCGTCTCCTCGACGGCGTCGCGCACGAGGTCCGCGGCGTCCGACCAGCCGAGGTAATCGAGCATCTCGCGGCCCGAGAGGATCATCGCGGTCGGGTTTACCTTATCCTGGCCGGCGTACTTGGGCGCGGAGCCGTGGACCGGCTCGGCGAGACAGCGACCGTGGCCGAAGTTGGTGCCGGGCGCGATACCGAGCCCGCCGATCTGCGCGCCGGCGGCGTCGGACATGTAGTCGCCGTTGAGGTTCATCGTCGCGATGACCTCGTACTCGTCCGTGCGGGTGAGGATCTGCTGGAGCATGTTGTCCGCGATGCGGTCGTTCACGACGACCGTGTCCGCGGGCTGCTCGCCGTCGTACTCGTCCCACAGCGTGTCCTCGGTGATGACGTCCTCGCCGTACTCCTCCTCGGCGACCTCGTAGCCCCAGTCGCGGAAGGCCCCCTCGGTGAACTTCATGATGTTCCCCTTGTGGACGAGCGTGACCGAGTCGCGGTCGTTCGCGAGCGCGTAGTCGATCGCCTCGCGGATGAGCCGCTTCGAGCCGAACTCGGAGATGGGTTTGATGCCGATCCCGACGGGGCCGTCGTGGATGACGTCGGCAACGTCCATGTCGTCCTCGAGGAAGTCGCGGACCTGCTCGACCTCGTCGGTGCCGGCCTCCCACTCGATGCCGGCGTAGACGTCCTCCGTGTTCTCACGGAAGGTGATCATGTCCATCGCCTCGGGGTTCTTGACGGGCGACGGGACGCCCTTGAGGTGGTAGGTGGGACGGACGTTCGCGTACAGGTCGAGCGTCTGCCGAAGCGCGACGTTCAGCGACCGGAACCCGGCGCCGACGGGCGTCGTCAGCGGTCCCTTGATCGCGACCCGGTGGTCGCGGATGGCCGAGACGGTGTCGTCGGGGAGGTTCTCGCCGTACTTGTCGCGAGCGCTGGCGCCCGCGTAGACGCGCATCCACGCGATGGAACGGCCGGTGGCCTCGGCGGCGGCGTCGAGTACCTGCTGTGCGGCCGGTCCGACGTCGGTGCCGATCCCGTCGCCGTGGATGATCGGAACGATCGGGTTCTCGGGAACGTTCAGCTCGCCGGTTTCCTCGTCGGCGAGCGTAATCGCCTCGCCGTCGTCGGGGACGTCGACCTTATCGTAGCTCATGAACGGTCGTGGATTCTCGAAGGGGCTTAAAGTTCCTGCCGTTTTTGCTGTGAGCGGGAGCAGAGCCGTCTCAGACGTCCTCGACCGCGACGTCGAACAGCGACCGCCAGCGGTACCGTCGACCGCCCCAGACGAACGTCTCTCTCGCGAGCGCGTACGCGATGAGGGCCGGTGAGCAGAGCACCGCCGGCCCCGCAAGCAGGAACGTCGCCCGCCGGATACCGAACCGAGCGTAGACGGCCCCGGAGATCGCGGTGGCGAGCGTCACCCCGAAAAGCGGCGCGAGCAGACACAGCGCGGTAAACGCGACCGAGAGGCCGACGTTGAACGCGGCCGCCCGCGGCGCGTGGTACCGGAGGATCTGAAAGAAGCGGACGAACCGCTCCAGCGACCCCCGGATCGAACCGCCGGCGGGAACGGTCCGGGTCCGGTCAGCGGCCGTCACGTCGAGGTGTTCGGAGAGCGTCCCGTCGTCGCTGACCGTGCGCTTGAGGTCCGCGAGAAACGCCGCCTCGCCGTCTCGGAGGTCGTCGCGTTCGAAGACGACCGCGCCGCCCCACGCGATGCCGCCGACCGCGACCGCGGCGGTCCCGCCGACGGCGTAGGCGGGCTCCAACAGCCTCGCGAGCGGGTCGAGGCCGACGAACACCGGAAGCTCCGTGGTCGGGCCCTGCCGGTCGTAGTCGGCGTGGAGCGCGTCGAGCCAGTCCGGCGGATGCCGGAAGTCGTCGTCGGTCCAGACGATCCGGTCGTGTGAGGCCGCCCTCATCCCCGCGGCGATGGCGTTCGCCTTCCCGGAACACCCCTCCGGCTCGCCGGCGAGGACGATCCGGACGCCGTCCGGCGCGTCATCGCGCCGGTCCGCGACCGAGTCGTCGGCCGTGTCACAGATCACGAGCAGCTCGTCGCCCGCGTCGCGGGCGCCGTCGCCGCCGCGGCGCAGCTGTGCCGCCACCTCCTCGCAGGCGTCGGTCCACCGAACGGTCGGGAGGAGGACGGAAGTGGGGGGCGGGGACTGAGGCGCAGCCGGGGAGACGGGCAGGGACGAAGGTTGGGACTGAAGCACAGGCGAGGATTGAGACGGACGGAGAGCCATGGTCGGGGCTCGTACCGGACTCACTTATGAACCGCCGCTTTCCGGACGCTTATCACCGCGCCGCGGAACCCTCGCGTATGCGTGTCATCGTTCACGGCGGCGCGGGCGGCACCCCCGACGACCCGGCCCCGAGACAAGCGGTGCTCGACGAGGCGGCGGAGACGGGCACGGGAGCGGCGACCCCGCTCGACGCGGTCGCGTCCGCGGTCGGAGCCTTGGAGTCGAGCCCCCGGTTCAACGCCGGCGTCGGCGGCGCGGTCCAGTCCGACGGCGTCGTTCGCACCGACGCCGGCGTGATGACCTCGGACCGAGCGATCGGCGCGGTCTGCTCGATGCCCGGGGTCGAACGCGCCGCGAGCGTCGCTCGGGTCGTCCACTCGGAGACGCCGCACGTCCTCGTCTCCGGCGAGCACGCCGTCGCCCTCGCCGACGACTTCGGGATCGAGACCGGCGTCGACCTGCTGACCGACGAGAAACGCGAGCGCTACGAGCGGGAGGACCCGCCGGCGGGCGGGCCGCGGGAGCACTTGGCGTGGCTGGAGACGCGGTTCGGTTCCGGCGACGATCAAGCGGGGGAGCGGTCGGACGACGACGAGGCGGCAGGCGAGAGGGACAAGGACGCCGCGCCCGATCACGACACGGTCGGCGCGGTCGCGTCCGACGGCGAGTCGTTCGCGGCCGCGACCTCCACGGGCGGGCGGTCGTTCGCGCTCGCCGGCCGCGTGGGCGACGTGCCGCAGGTCGGAGCCGGCTTCTTCTGTACCGAGGCCGGCGGGGCCAGCGCGACGGGAGCCGGCGAGGACATCGCGCGCGTCACCCTGTCGCGCCGGGCCGTGGAACACCTGCAGGACGGACGCGACGCGCAGACGGCGGCGGACGAGGCGATAGCGGAGTTCGAGACGCTCACGGGGTCGGGGGCAGGCGTCATCGTCCTCGGCGACGACGAAGCGGGCAGCGCGTTCAACACGGACGGAATGCAGACGAGCGTCGCTTTCAGGTAGTCGGCGGCGGCGAGACCGCCGCCGGCGCTCCGGCCGCTCACGAACGGCCGGTCGTCAGCAGAGCGACGCCGGACCCTCGGTCTCGTCGGCACGATGTCAACGCGCACCGCGTCGGTTCCCCCGCGGTCGGTTCGGGACGCCACCCGCAGAGCCGAGGATACAAATCCGCCCGCCGCCTTGCGGGGGTATGGTCACCTTCCTCGCCGGCGGCACGGGCACGCCGAAGCTGCTCGACGGCGCGACCCGCCTGTGGGACGCCGACGACGTGACGGTCGTCGCCAACACCGGCGACGACGTCGAGCTCGGCGGCCACCTCGTCTGCCCGGACGTCGACACCGTCCTCTTCGCCGGCGGCGGCGTCCTCGACCGCGAGCTGTGGTGGGGGATCGCCGACGACACGACCGCGACCCACGACGAGCTGCGGCGGCTCGCAGACGACCTCGATTTCGGATCGGCGCCGCGGTACCTCGACGCGGACGCACAGACCGCGGGCCGCGAAATCGCTCGCTGGCGGCGCTTCTCGGGGGTCGGCGAGTTCATGGAGATCGGCGACCGCGACCGCGCGGTCCACGTGACGCGGACGGGGCTGCTCGACGAGGGGCGGACGCTCACCGAGGTCATCGCCGCGCTCTCTGACGCGTTCGACCTCGATATCGACCTCCTCCCGATGTCGGACGACCCGGTCGCGACGCTGATCCACACCGCGGGCGGAGAGACGATTCACTTCCAGGAGTACTGGGTCGCGCGACGCGGGGCGCCGGCGGTCGACGACGTGGAGTTCCGCGGCGCGGCCGACGCCGAGCCGACAGACGCGGTCCGAGACGCCCTCGAGGACCCGGTCGTCATCGGCCCGTCGAACCCGGTGACGAGCATCGGGCCGATGCTCGCGGTCCCCGGCGTCGAGGCGGCGCTGGCCGACGCGCCGGTGGTCGCCGTCTCCCCGTTCGTCGGCGACGAGGTGTTCTCCGGGCCGGCCGCCGAGCTGATGGCGGGCGTCGGGTACGACCCCGCGACGGCGGGAGTCGCGGAGGCGTATCCGTTCGCGGACGCGTTCGTCCTCGACGACGCGGACGACACCGAGATCCCCGGCCGTCACGTCGAGCGCACCGACACGCGGATCGGCGACGACGACGACGCGGAACGGGTCGCTCGCGCGTGTAAGCGGGCGCTGGAGGCGGTCGCGTGAGCGATCCGAGCCGCTCCGCCGAGCCGTTCCTCGTCGCCGCCAGCCTCAGCGGGACGGCCGACGCCGACTGGGCCCGCGCCGCGGCCCCCCACGTCGACGTGGCGGTCGTGGGCGGCATCGCGCTCGATCCGGCCAGTCGAGCGGCGGCGCGCGACCTCGTCGCCCGCGAACGCGACGAGTTCCTCCCCGACGATCCCGCGGCGTGGATCGACCGACAGCTCGACCGAGTCGCCGACGCGCCGGTCCGACCCGGAGTCAACGTCCGGAGCGCGACGGTCGACCCGATCCGCGAGGCGGCGGCGATCTGCGCCGACCGCGACGCGGTCTGTGAAATCAACGCTCACTGCCGACAGCCGGAGCTCCGGGCCGTCGGCTGCGGCGAGTCACTCCTGCGAGACACCGACCGCCTCGCGGCGTACGTCGCCGCCGCGGCCGAGACGGGCGCACGGACGAGCGTGAAGGTCCGGGCGGAGGTCCCCGGCGTCGACCTCGTCGCCGTCGCGGAGGCCGTCGCCGACGCCGGCGCCGACTGGCTCCACGTCGACGCGATGGATTCCGAGCCGATCGTGGCGGAGCTGGCCGGGCGCGACCTCACCGTGATCGCGAACAACGGCGTTCGAGGCCGAAAGACGGTGACCGAGTACGCGAGATACGGGGCCGACGCCGTCAGCGTCGGACGGCCGACGGAACACCCGGCCGCGCTCTCGCGGGTCGCCGACGCGGTGGCGGCGTGGCGAGACGGGAGGTTAGTCGGCGGCGACGCCGACCCGCAGCCGGAGGCGTCGCCGTGACTCGGGACGGCGACTCCGTCGGCTCGAGCGCCGGGAATCGCGGTCTCGTCGACGACGCGACGCTCGCCCTCCTGCTCGAGGTCGCCGGGACGCCGAAGCCCGGCAACGTCGACCGTCACCGCGACCTCGGCGACCTGCGCTTCGAATCGTTCCTCGCGGGTGCAGTCGGCGCCAGGGCGGGGCTCGAGCTCGCCGCCGATGAGGCGGTTCCCGTCGGCCGCGCCTTCGAACGCGGCGTCGCCGGGATGGCCGACCGGGCCGGGACGAACACGCAGTTCGGCTGTCTCCTCCTGCTCGTCCCCCTGCTTCGGGCGAGCGCCGAGGGCGACCTCTCGCCCGGAGGCGTCGATCGGGTCGCTCGCGGGACGACGGTCGACGACGTGGTCGCGTTCTACGAGGCGTTCGATCGCGTCGACGTCGCGGTCTCCGACCCGCCGCCCGACGCCGACGACCTCGACGTGCGGCGCGGGAGCGACGCCGTGCCCGCGCTCAGAGACCGCGGCGCGACGCTTCGCGACGTGATGGCGCTCTCGGCGGCGGGCGGCGCGGATCGGGTCCCGGACCGGAACGCGCAGGAGTGGGTCGAGGGGTTCCCGCGCACCTTCCGTGCGGCCGAGTGGATCGGGACCGACGACGGGCCGCTGACCGACAGCGCCGCCCGGGCGTTCCTCGGGTTGCTCGCGGCCGAGCCCGACACGCTGATCGCGGCGAGCCACGGCCCCGAGACGGCCCGCGAGGCGAGCGAGCGCGCGGCCGCGGTCCTCGGCGGCGAAACAGAGGGAGACGAGATCGACGCCGACGCTGTCCACGCGACCGATCTGACGGCCGCCGAGGAGGTGGCCGAGGCGTTCGTCGCCGAGGGGATCAACCCCGGGACGACCGCGGACCTCACCTGCGCGGCGCTGTACGTCGCCCTCCGGCGCGGCGCGGAGGTGGCGCCGTGAGCGGCGACGACGACGAAACCGAGCCGGCCGCGTCCGACGGCTGGCCGGTCCCGATCCGCGGCGTCACCGAGTCCGTCGTGACGACGCTCGGACCGAACGACCGGTGGAACGTCGCCGCGCTCGGGCTTCACGCGCCGGGCGACCCAAGCGATCGAGACGACCCGAACGAGCCGGTCACCGCGCGGACGTACGGCCGGACGCGGACGTGGCGGAACTTCACCGAGCGCGGCGGGGGCGTCGTGCAGTTCACGACCGACCCGCGGACCTTCGTCGACGCCGCGCTCACGGTCCGGGAGGTCGACGAGCCGGTCTTGGATGCGGCCGACGCGTGGGTCGAGGTGCGCGTCGAGGAGGTCGACAGCGAGGTCGACGGGGAGATCACGATCCGGACGTGGGCGCTCACGCCGGTCGAAAGCGCGGTGCGCAGGGAGCGAGTGCCGACGATCAACCGCGGCTTCGGCGCGGTGATCGACGCGACGGTGGCGGCCTCGCGGCTCGACGTTCCGGCGTACGACACCACAGATCTCATCGATCGTCTGCGGTACGACGGTGACGTGGTCGCGCGCTGCGGCGGTCCGGCGGAGCGCGAGGCGTTCGCGCGGATCGACGAGGCGACCGGCTGGCGAGAGCTGGCCGATCGCGACGAGGGCGACTCGGGGTGATCCCGGACCGCTCTCCCCGACAACACTCCCGATCTCGACCGTGCTTCGAGTCCCGATCGGTCCGACTCCGGATCGGTCCGACTCCGGATCGGCGCCTCGTTCCGTTCGCACCGTCGTCCGGCGTGTGTGAACGCGGTCATCCGACGCGTGGGAAACCGGCTCGCGGCCGCTCGCGGCGGAACGAACCCTTTTAGTTCGGCGCGGCGGTATCGCTCGGTATGGCCATCAAACCCAAGTACATCAAGCAGCTCGGGAACGCCCTGCTGGAGCGTTACCCCGACTCCTTCAACACGGACTTCGAGACGAACAAGGAGAGCGTCACGGCGCTGACGACCGTCGAATCGAAGGGTGTCCGCAACCGCATCGCCGGCTACGTCACTCAGAAGAAGGCGCAGGCGGCAAAGGCCGCGTAAGCGAGTTCGAGTTCTCAGTCGTTCGTCCGCTGACCCCGGAGCGACGACCACGGCCGTCGATACCGGCGGTTCGATCCCCACGACCGGCGCTCACGTCCCGATCCTTATCACCGAAGCCGCGGCCACTTCGCCGGGATGGACGCGCTGGTTCGCCCGGTTCTCGATCCGACGTTCACAGCGGCCGCGCTCGCGTTCCTGCTCGGCGGCGTGACGCTCGGTACGCTGAGCGGGCTCGTCCCGGGGCTCCACGCGAACAACTTCGCGCTGTTGCTCGCGGGGCTCGCACCCTCGATCCCGGCCGATCCGCTGCTCGTCGGGATCGCCATCCTCGGCGCGGGGGTCGTCCACTCGTTTCTCGACATCGTCCCCGCCCTCGCGTTGGGGGTCCCGGACGCCGCGACGGCGGTCGCCGCGCTGCCGGGTCACCGACTGGTTGTCGCCGGACGGGGGCGCGAGGCGATGCGGCTGTCCGCGGTCGGATCGGGGCTCGCGGTCGCGCTGGCGGTCCCGCTCGCGGTCCCGGTCACGTGGGCGATGGTGCGCGGGTACCCGACGGTGAGAGCGCACCTACCCCTGCTTCTGACCGGAGTCGTCGCCTTCCTCGTGCTCACCGAGTCGTCGCGACGGGCCGCGGTGGGCGGCGTGATCGCCGTCCTCGCGAGCGCGGTGTTGGGGCTGCTCACGCTCGACGTCGACCCGGCAGCGCCGCTCGACGCCGGCGGCGTTCTCGCGCCGCTTTTCGCCGGGTTGTTCGGCGCGCCGGTGCTCGTCGACGCGCTCGGCGGCGAGGGGGTCCCGCCCCAGTCGGACGCCCGAATCACGATGGGACGTCGCGACCTCGGCGTGAGCGCGGGCGCGGGATCGCTCGCGGGCGCCGTCGTCGGCTACGTTCCCGGCGTCTCGGCCGCCATCGCCGCCGTCGCGGCCCTCCCGGCGGTGCCGCGGTCCGAGGCCGACCGCGGGTTCGTCGTCGCCACGAGCGGGGCGAACACCGCGAACACGATCTTCGCGCTGTTCGCGCTCGTCGCGCTCGGGACGCCGCGAACCGGCGTGACCGTCGCGCTCGACCGAGGGGGCGTACCGTTCGCCCTTCCGATCCTGCTCGTCGTCGCCGGGACCGCCGCGACCTGTGGGTTCGCGCTCGTGTTGCTCGTCGGCGACGAGTACCTCCGCGTCGTCGGAAACACCGACTACACCCGCGTCTCCGTCGGGGTGTTGGCGCTGCTCGCCGCGATCTCCTTCGCGTTCGCCGGGCTGTTCGGCGTCGGCGTCTTCGTCGTCGCCGGACTCCTCGGGCTCGTTCCGCCCCGGCTCGGCGCGCGGCGCGTTCACCTGATGGGCGTGCTGATCGGTCCGCTGATCGTCGGGTGAGCGGCACGGACGACTGGATTCGACGGAGACCGTCGGCGATGCGGCGGCGAGGCGAGAAGCACCGCGTCGGGGGTCGAGTGTGCGGAGGCAAAGAACAACGGTTAAAAGTCGCGCGGTGGTGTCTCTGTGTATGAGCGAGAGCGAAACGCAGGGCACCCGACAGTGTGTCTCCTGTGGTATCCAAGTGGCCGGGATGAACGCCGCGCGATTCGCCTGTCCCGACTGCGGGGCGACGATCCACCGGTGTGCGAAGTGCCGGAAGCAGAGCAACCTCTACGAGTGTCACGACTGCGGCTTCCGAGGGCCCTAACATGGGGGACGTCGCGGCCAAGATCAAGGTCATGCCGAACAGCCCCGAAGTCGACCTCGACGACCTGCAGGACAAACTCGAGGAGTCGCTCCCGCAGGGCGCGAAGATCCGCGGCTTCGAACGCGACGACGTCGCGTTCGGGCTCGTCGCGCTCCTTCCGACCGTCATCGTCCCCGACGGCGCGGGCGGCACCGAAGCCGTCGAAGAGGCGTTCGCCGGCGTCGACGAGGTCGAGTCCGTCGCCGTCGAGAACGTCGGCCGACTGTAACGCCGCGAATCGTATTTTCGGTTTTCTCCGCGCCGAGAGCGGTGCGGCTACGCTGTGTGTCGACGATTCGTTCGACGCTCGCAAAAGGAAACTCAGTACCGGCGGTGAAGCGGCGCTCAGGCGAACGGAACCGGCTCCGGAAGCGGGAGCATGGGGACGATAAACATCCCGGCGATCGTCGCGACGCCGGTCAGGACCGGGAACGCGATCAGCGGGTAGTTCGTGGCACCGATGACGGCCGCGAGGTCGCCCGTCATGTCGCCGAGCGACGGGGTGTCGCTCCGCGAGAGGATCGCGAGCTCGAGGCCGAAGAGGATCACCGTCGCGGCCGCCGACACCATACAGAACGGACAGATCTCACCGATAACGCCCACCTGGAGGTAGACGAAATACGCCGAGAACGCCACGCCGGACGCCGTGATCGGCGTCAGGATCTTCACGATCAGGGGGTGACGAGTGTCGAACCACCAGAGCGCCATCGCGATGGTCCCCAAGTAGTAGAACGCACCGAGCGTCGCCAGCGGGAAGCCGAAGACGTACGCCCACTGGCTGGTGATCACCTCGATGCTACCCGCAACGGGTGCGCCCGCGGGGATCGCCGGCAGCGCGAACACGTGGATAGCGGTCAGCATCGTGCTCACCAGCCATCCGATCACGGCGACGGCGGTGAAGGCGCCGAATAGCGTTCCGACGCGCGGCGCGTACTCCCAGTCGTAGTCGAACCGGTTCGACGTGTTAGCTACTGTTGCCATAGTGGATTGTGCGGCCCACACAATTTTAAGTATTGTGCTTTACAGCCAATTCTATGAAGTATCACGAACGGAGCGAACAGCGATACGAGGCGACCGGAGTGTGACAGACCGACGGCGCGAGAGGGAGGGTGAGGAGGAACGGCGAATAAAGGGTTCGAGAACAGCGATCTGAGGGGTTCAAAAACGGCGGTCTGAAAGGGTCGAGCGAGTGGAGCGGCTCACGCGGTGTGGTCGGCGACCCACTCGCTGAGGTCCTCGGCCGGTATGAACCCCTCGGCCCGGCGTGCGACGGGCTCGCCGTCGACGAAGAGCACGAATAGCGGGACGCTCCGCACGTCGAACCGCTCGACTAGCGGCGGATCGTCGCGGGGGTTTACGAGAGCCACCTCGACATCGACCCCGCGAGCGACGTTGCCGAGGACAGGTTCCATGCTCGCGCAGATACCGCAGCCGTCCGTGTAGAACTCGACGAGCGCGGCGTCCGCGCCGGCGACGAAGGCGTCGAGGGCGGCTCCGTCGGCGAGGTCGGTCGGTCGCCGGACACCGCCGTCGGCGGCGGTGTCGTTGCCGACAGTATTGTTATTCATATACATGAGTGGTGCGGCGAATAGATAAATGCTCGCCTCACGGGACAGACGGCCGTGAGAGCGAAGCCGAGGGCGATTCGAAGAGAGCGGTTACTCGTCGGACGGCGGCGCGGGCCGTACGAGCGGTGACTCCTCGTTCGCGCATTGGGGGCGGCCACAGACGCCGGCATCGGCGCCGGCGCGGACGACGCCCGCCGCGAGCGTCCGTATCTCCCACGCGACCTCGTGTCCGGTCGCCGACTCGTGTTCGTCGATGGCCGCCCGCGCGTCGGGGAGCCGGCGGTGCGTCGCCGAGAACGAGCAGTCGGCACACCGCACCGCGACGCGGGTCACGCCGTCGCGCCGACGTGCGGCTTTACCGCCCGGACGATGGCGTCGACGTCGTACTCGTCTTCCGTCTTGTCGAAGACGACCTCGTCGTCGGCGCGGACGACGA
>CAZNOA010000042.1:0-11793 GCA_964574565.1 uncultured Halobellus sp.
ACTCGGTGAAGGTGTCGCAGGCGGTGTACCCGCTGATGCAGGCGCTCGACATCCCGTACCTCGGCGTCGATCTGGCTGTCGGTGGGATGGAGCAGCGCAAGGTCCACATGCTCGCGCGAGACGTGCTCCCGAGCATCGACCGCGAGCCGCCGACGAGCCTCCATACGCCGCTGATCGCCGACCTCGGCACGGGCCGCGGGAAGATGTCCTCGAGCGAGGGCGTCACCATCTCGATGGAGGACTCCCGCGAAGACATCGAGTCGAAGGTGAACAAGGCGTACTGCCCGCCGACGGCAGATCCCGAGCCCACGGAGGCGGGAGCAGAGCGCGAGAACCCCGTCCTCCAGGTGTTCGAGTACCACGTGTTTCCGCGGTTCGACGCCGTCGTCGTCGAACGGCCCGACGAGTACGGCGGTGACCTGAAATACGAGGCGTACGAGAGGCTCGAAGCCGACTTGGAGTCGGGCGAACTCCACCCCGCCGACGCGAAGGGCGCGCTCGCGGAGTACCTCGACCGGCTCATCGCACCGGGTCGCGAGCAGCTCGCCGAGTAGTCACGGGCGGGCGCGGTCGGATTCTGATTTTCCCGCGCGGTGTGGCCCTCGGACTACTCTCTCTGCGCGGTGTGGCCCTCGAACTCGCAGGGACCGTCGAGACAGCCGCGGCCGGTCGCCGTCTCGAAGACCGGGAGCCCGCAGTCGCACTCCTCGACGACGACGCCGGAGGGGAGCGAGAACGTCGTCTCGCAGTCGGGGTAGTGTTCGCAGCCGAGGAAGACGCGGCCGGGCGCCGATTGGACCGTCAGCTCGCCGTCGCAGTCCGGGCAGTCCCAGACGCGGTCGAACCGGTCCCGGACGGCGTCTACCAACGGGTCGCAGACCGGGTCGAGACAGAGGTGGAACGGTTCGCCGCGCTCGACGCGGATTTTCGGGAGCCCGCAGTCGTCACAGGTCCCGTCCGTGACGCTCGCGCCGGCGGGAAGCCCCCAGCGGGTCTCGCAGTCGAGACAGACCACGTCGCCGCGGGATCGCACGAGCGGCCCGCCGTCCGCGGGACAGGTCCCGACCGGAACTCCGGCCTCCGTGACGGGGAGCGCTCGGCTCGCGGTCGCCTCCTCCGCGACGATCCGAAGCCGGCGGCCACCCTCTCGGGCGGTGACGGAGAACCCGCCGCCGTCGCCCTCGACGACGACCGAGTCGGGCCGGGTGAGCCAGGCCACCGGCTGGTAGCCGTCGGCGTCGTGGACGAGCGTCGTGTTGTCCGGTTTGATGAGGACGACGACGCGCCCGCGGTGGGTGCGGGTGCGGTCGCCGCGTTCGGTTACCTGACAGTCGCCTGCGAGCACGCGGAGTCGTTCCGGCATACCGCGGTGTTGCTTCGGTTTCCGGTTTAACGAGTGGGCGGAACGGCGCCCGACGCGCGGCGCGGCGACGCCTCCCTACCGCTATGTAGTTGGGCGACGAACAGGAATGTGAGATGAAGCAGGTCGAATACGCGTACGCGACTGGGATGGACGACGAATCGGTCGACGAGCGACTGCGGACGGCGGACTCGGGCGTCCTCGCACTGGCTACCGGTAACGACGCGTACGCGGTTCCGCTGGCACACTACTACGACGGCGACAACCTCTACTTCCGCTTGGGAATGACCGAAGGCGGCGCGAAACGGAGGTTCTTGGAGACGACCGAGACGGCGTGTTACGTGCTGTACGGTACGGATCCGACGGACGATCCGAAAGGGTTCGACTCGTGGAGCGTCGTCGTCACCGGGCAACTCGTCGAGCTCTCTGAGTCCGACCGCGAGCGATTCGATACGGCCGAGATCAACGACCGCTTCTCCCCGATTCGCGTGTTCGACGAAGCCATCGAGGAGATCGACGTGACCATCATCAGACTCGACGTCGAGCGGATCACCGGACGTACCACCGAGAGCTGACTCCCGTGCCGAGTGGTCGCCGTGCGTGGGACCGACGAACTACGCCACCCGAACCGTCCGCGTCGCGCGCACCGGCATCAGCGGTAGGTCCGGAAAGACCACTTCGACGACGAACTCGAGCTCGTCGGCGTCCGGCGGGCCGAACACCCCGACCGGCATCGTCGTCTCCCCGTCGAGGTACGTCGTCGTCTGCGTCATCTCCACGTCGTTGACGGTGACTCTGATACCGGCCCGAGCAGCGCCGGAGACCGTCGAGACGCCGACCTCACACAGCTCGTTCTCCCCGACGGCGATGGTGTCGGGAAACGACCCCCAGTCGATGTCGATCCGCGGACAGCCGCGCGCGGCGGCGACGATGCGTTCGGCGACGGACCCGCTCATGCCGGCGGCCTCCAGCGTTCCGGCGCCGGCGTCGACGACGTCCGCGGGCGAGGTGAGTCCGGCGTCGGCGAGCCGCTCCGCGCGGCCGGAGCCGACCCCGTCGATCGCGGTGAGCGCGACCGCTTCCCGCGAGACGCCGTGTTCGACGCGCGCCTCGACGCGACAGGCGAGGTTGGCGGCGCGCGGACCGGCGAACCGGTCGAGGAACTCGGAGAGCGCGGCGAGCAGCCGCAACGCGTTCTGCCGGATCACCCACGCGTCGGAGCGGAGGTCGGCGGGGATCGAGTCGGCCATCCCCGCGAGCAGGATGGCGAACACCTTGCGGTGGCCGTCTTCGAGGTCGGTGTCGTGGCCGTCGAGGATCCGGTCGATCGCGTCGGCCTCCGCCGAGCGCGCCGAGACGGAGTCGAACTCGCCGGCGGCGGCGACCGTCTCCAAGATCCGGTCGACCGTGAGCGTCTCCCGGTCGGCGAGCCGGCGGAACCGACGCGCGGTGTCGAGTCGGAGGTAGTACTTCGAGGCGAGTCGCCCGAGCGCGGACGGCTCGATCGCGAGGTCGTCGTCGGCCGCGACGAACCCGTCGTCGACGAGCGATTCGAGGGTGTCGCGCACGCGGTCGCGGAGGGTCGCGAAGTCGTACTCGTCGGGCTTCGACTGCGCTCGGACGTAGTAGAACGTGGTCTCTAACCACTCCATCACGTCCTCGAGCCCGCGGATCGTCCCCATCGCGATCTCGGCGTTGAGGTGGGATTCCAGTTCGGCCGCGAGCCGCGACTCGATCGGTTTCCCCTCTTTCAGCAGGCGCCGGTACTTGTCGGCGTCCGCGTGGTCACAGACGACCCAGCCGTAGCCGACGTCGTCGTAGCCGGGACGTCCCGCCCGCCCGAGCATCTGGAGGACGTCCAGCGGCGAGATGTCGGTCTCGCCCTCCAGCGGGTCGTGGTACTTCGTGTCGCGGATGACGACACAGCGCGCGGGGAGGTTGACGCCCCACGCGAGCGTCGACGTCGAGAAGAGCAGCTTGATCTTCCCCTGTTTGAACCACTCCTCGACCTTGTCGCGGTCGCCTTTGCCGAGCCCGGCGTGGTGGAATCCGACGCCGTCGGTGACGGACTGTCGGAGCGTGTCGTTGGTCAGCTCTTTCGCCGCGTTGTGGAAGTCGTAGTCGCCCCGCGAGTCGATCGGGATGTCGCGGTCGGTGATCTCGTCTCGCGCCTTCTTGGCGGCCTGTACCGTGTCCTGCCGCGAGGAGACGAACACGAGCGCTTGGCCGTCCTCTCGCACGTGCGGTTCGGCCAGGTCGAGCGCGCGGTAGAGCCGCCGGTACTTATCGGCGAACGCGTTCGAACCGTGCGAGTACGTCTTCACGCCGGTCTCCAGATCGACCGGTCGGTACTCGTCGCCGAACGCGTAGGTCGTCTCCGCGGGCGCGTCGAGCCACTCGGCGACGTCGGCGACGTTCGGCATGGTCGCCGAGAGCGCGACGACTCGCGGGTCCTGCAGCCGACGGAGCCGTGAGACGGTCACTTCGAGCACCGCGCCGCGCTTCTCGCTATCGAGCAGGTGGACCTCGTCGATGACGACGCAGTCGACGTCGGTGATAAACGAGTAGCGCGCGGAGTCGTGTTTCCGCGTCGCGCTGTCGGCCTTCTCCGGCGTCGTCACGAGCACGTCCGCGCGCTCGGCGCGACGGGGGTTCAGGTCGCGCTCGCCGGAGACGACGTAGACGGAGTAGCCGAGGTCCTCGAACCGCTCCCACTCGCTTTCCTTCTCGTTCGTGAGCGCGCGCAGCGGGGCGATAAACAGCGCCGTACCTCCCTCGGAGAGCGTCTTACAGATAGCGAGCTCGGCGAGCGCGGTCTTGCCGGACGCGGTCGGCGCGGACGCGACGACGTTGTGATCGGAGTCTAAGATCCCCGGCAGCGCCTCGCGTTGCATCCGATTGAACTCGTCGAATCCGAACGCGTCGGCGAACTCCGGCACCGCGTCCGCGACCTTCACGGCACACCACACCCGTGGACGAGTCGTCGGCGACCGCGGCTGGTTCGCATTGGATCGAGTCGGGGGCTTCGAGGGCAAAGGCGTTTCTCATGCGGCCGCGGTCGTCCCGAGAGGAAACGCGGTCGGTACCCCGAGCGTTTACGTGACCCCGGACTGACTTCCCGGTATGATCCCGTCGTCGCCCGCCGTCATCGGCACCGTCGCCGTCCTCGTCTTGGTCCTCCTGCTCGTCGTCGTCGGTCGCCTCCGCTCGCCGTCCGCAGAGGCGCGCGAGTCGAAGCAGGCACACGAGGAGGCACAGCAGCGAGACCCGCCGGTCGAGATCGGCGAGACGTACGAGTTCGGCGTCACCGAGCTCACCGACCACCACTCCGGATCGGAGGTCGCCGTCGGCAAGGTGGAGGGGTTCGTCCTCTTCACCGAGGACATCCCGAGCGACGTCGCGAAGGGCGACGTGATCCGCGCGAAGGTGCTGTCGTTCAACGAGGGGCGCACGTCGGCGGACGCGACGTTCGTGACCAAAGCGTGATCGCGGCGGAATACGCTGGTGACGACCGAACAGCGATCACCTCCGCCCCGAGCATGAGGTTCATAGGTGATGCCGACGAAGGAGTGTCGTAATGGCTCAGGCCGGGAATCAGGATCTCACGGAGCGGTTCATTCAGTTCTACCGCAACTACTACCGCGAGGAGATCGGCA
Source organism: uncultured Halobellus sp. (assembly GCA_964574565.1). GTDB lineage: Archaea > Halobacteriota > Halobacteria > Halobacteriales > Haloferacaceae > Halorubrum. Next base: position 5,017 of record CAZNOA010000042.1, read on the forward strand.
CCCTCGCACAGCGGTACCCCAACGAACAGCGCTCGCTGTACGTCGACTACGACGAGCTGTTCCAGTTCGATCGCGACCTCGCAGAGGACTTCCGCACGAAGCCGGACCAGATGCGCGAGTACGCCGAGGAGGCGCTGCGGCTCTACGACCTCCCCGCCGACGTCAGCCTCGGCCGCGCGCACGTCCGTATCGAGAACCTGCCCGAGAGCATCGACATCAGGGGCATCCGCGTCCACGACGACCACATCGGCAAGCTCGTCTCGGTGAAAGGGATCGTCCGCAAGGCGACCGACGTCCGGCCGAAAGTGACCGAGGCCGCCTTCGAGTGCCAGCGCTGCGGCACGATGACGTACATCCCCCAGAGCGACGGCGGCTTCCAAGAACCCCACGAGTGTCAGGGCTGTGAGCGGCAGGGTCCCTTCCGCGTCAACTTCGACCAGTCGGAGTTCATCGACTCCCAGAAGCTCCGCATTCAGGAGTCGCCCGAGGGGCTCCGCGGCGGCGAGACGCCCCAGTCGCTCGACGTCGACATCGTCGACGACATCACGGGGAAGGTGAGCCCCGGTGACCACGTCACCTGCGTCGGCGTCCTCCACATCGAGCAGGTCGAACAGGGTAACGAGAAGTCCGCCATCTTCGATCTGTACATGGACGGCGTCTCGATCTCCATCGAGGACGAGGAGTTCGAGGACATGAACATCACCGAAGCGGACAAACGCGAGATCATCGAGCTCTCCAACCGCGACGACATCTACGAGGCGATGGTCGGCTCCATCGCGCCCGCCATCTACGGCTACGACGAGGAGAAGCTCGCGATGATCCTCCAGCTGTTCTCCGGCGTCACCAAACACCTCCCCGACGGCTCGCGGATTCGGGGGGACCTGCATATGCTCCTGATCGGGGATCCGGGTACGGGTAAGTGTCTTAATGGCGACACGAATGTCATTCTCAACGATGGACGAGAGGTTCCGATACGCGAGTTGGTCGAGCGAAACCTCGACGACCCGAAACCCGTCGACGACGGTATCTGGGACGAAGTCGACTTTGAAGTTCCTGCACTGCAGGAGGATGGAACCGTCGGGGCGTCCCGCGCGACGAAGGTCTGGAAGAGAGAGGCGCCCGAGGCGATGTATCGGATCGAAACCGCGTCGGGCCGCGAGGTTGAGGTGACGCCTTCCCACCCACTATTCGTTCAGCGTGACGGACAGTTTTCTCCGGTCATCGCCGAGAAACTGGAAGCAGGCGAGTTCGTAGCGGCCCCCAACCGACTCGACGTAGACGCCGACGACGCGCTCGGCATCGATTTTCGCAGGGCACAGTCGCACAACGCCGTCCGTCTTGACCCTCCCGAACGGTGGACCCCAGAGCTCTCTCGTCTCGTGGGATACATCGTCGCCGAGGGCTACGTCGAGAAACGCGACGATCATTCGGGATTCGTTTCGGTCACGAACAACGACGAGGAGGTCCTCGAAGACGCGCGCAGCACACTCCATGATCTCAACCTCGAAACGACCACCCGGGAGTCGCACGAGGGGAAGAGTGCGCGAGAGTTGATGTGTTCCGCAGGCGAGTTCGTCAGCTTCCTCAATGAGATCGATGATTCACTACTGAAAAGCTCCGCAAATAAGCGGGTCCCACCGAGAATATCTGGTGCATCTGACGCGATTACGGCCGCTTTCATTGAGGGATTCATCGAAGGAGAAGGACACGTCTCTGCGTCGCAACGCGAAATAACCGTCGCTTCGATGAGCGAAGAACTCCTCGAAGGAATCCGGTCGCTCCTGCTTCAACACGGGATTACGTCCCAGTTGCACGAGCGCCACAACGGAAGCCACCGCCTCCGTATCAGCGGAGCGCAGTTCGATCGATACGTCACGGAGATCGGATTCATTACTGACCGAAAACAGGCGGCAGCAGAGGAGCATCTCGAAACGGATCAAAACACGAACGTGGATGTTGTTCCGAACGTTGGTCCGACCCTTCGCCGACTGCGTGAATCCCTCGGGCTGACACAGTACGAATGCGGTGTGCCGCGGAACACATTCCGACACTATGAAGCCGGGACTCGAAACCCGAGTCGGGACGCTCTCAGCCAGATTGTCAACGCGTTCGAGAACGCGTGTCAATCCTCGATCGACACTAACGGCGACGCTCTTGCGAAGGCGGACGGCGGATCTACCGCACGCGATATTGCAGCACTCCGTCAGGTCGTTGACGGAGACATTCGGTGGGATCAGATCGAATCCATCGAACAGGTAGAACCCAAAGACAATTGGGTGTACGATCTCGAAGTTGAGGGAACGCACAACTACGTCTCAAACGGGATCATCTCACACAACTCACAGATGATCTCGTACGTCGAAAATATTGCCCCACGTTCAGTTTATACGTCCGGGAAAGGATCATCCGCTGCAGGACTGTGTGTCACCGGAGACACGAAGATACACACTTCGAACGGGTTCGTGCCGATCCGCGAGGTCGCGACAGAGTACCACCCGGAACCGGTCGATTCCGAGACGAGTGCTGGCGCGAAACACGATCTCTACACCTTCGATCGAGCGTCCGGAAGGATCGACCTCACCGAGAGTTCCCACGTCTGGCGGATGCCGGAGAAGCCGTGTCGGCGGATCGAGACCGCGCACGGAAAAGATCTCGAAGCATCTGTCAACACGCCCGTCCTCGTCTGCGACGAGAACGGGATCGAGTGGAAGTCGATCTCGGACGTCGACGCTGGCGACCACGTCGGGGTGCCAAAGTACACCGACATCGATCGGTCGTCCCCGCCAGTCCGTGAGTACGTCGAATTCACGGAGGAGAAGATCAAGCCGACGGCTGAATCGATCGAGTTCCTTCGCGCCGAACTCACGGAAGAGTTCGGAACGCTCCGTGACGCCGCAGCCGAACTCGGCCTTTCCGAGGACTTCGTGTACGACACGCTCTCGAATCGACACATACCACTCGATAAATTAGACACGGTTCTCGCGGCGATCGGTGCAGATATCGAGGACATCGACATCGACCGTGTGATGCTCCGTCACGGCGGCGGAGTTACGATACCCGATGAGTTCGACGCGGATCTGATGTATCTGATCGGACTCGTCTTCGGCGACGGTGACGTGATGGTTTCCCGACGAGGCGGAAATCGCGGTCACGTCCGCATCTCGAACTCCGACGAGGAGCTGCTGGAACGTGCCGCAAACATCATCGAGACGAAGTTCCGAAAGTCCGTCGATATCGAGTATCAGGAGGATCGTGTCCCCTGTGTTCGACTTCACAGTGCGACGGTTGCCCGATTCTTCAGCAACGTCGGCGTCGAGTCGCCAAAGGACGATATCGCTCTCGATCCGAAGCTCACGACCGCCGAACACGCCGACGCCTTCCTACGGGGCCTGTTCGACGCTGACGGCTCCGTGTGTGGACGCGATAACGGGGGATCCAGCGTTCAGTTTTCGACCGTCTGTAGCGAACTCGCCGAGCAAGTCCAGCTGATGTTGGAAACGTACGGCGTCCGGTCTCGGACCCGCGAGCGCGACCGCCGCGGGACATACGAACGGGCCGATGGCCACGAGATCGAGTCGACATCGATCCAAACGCATCTCGCGATATACGGGAAGGAGCTTGGCGTGTTCGCCGACCGAATCGGGTTCCGGTCGACGACTAAGTCCACCGCGTTGGATGAGATCGTCAACGACGTACCTCGACGCGGCGAATTCCTACCTATCGGTAGTACTCTCGCTCGTACCGATGGAGGCGCAGGTAAATACTGGCAGAATCTGAACTGTGGCGACGATCCGGGCCGCGAACGGACTCTCTCGATGATCAATGATCTCGATCTCGGCGATGTTGGCCCCGTCGTAGAGGAGGTAGCCAACGCGGATCTCGTCTGGGACGAGGTCGTCGCCGCCGAGGATACTGGCGAGAAGGAGGTGTTCGACCTCACGGTCCCGGACACGCACAACTTCCTCGGAAACGGACTCGTGATACATAACACCGCAGCGGCGGTACGCGACGACTTCGGAGACGGGCAGCAATGGTCGCTGGAAGCCGGCGCGCTCGTCCTCGCTGATAAGGGAATTGCCGCAGTCGACGAGCTGGACAAGATGGATTGCATCACCGGCGACGCGCTGGTGACGCTCGCGGACGGGCGCGTCGAGCGTATCGACGAACTGGCGCGGAAGGCGGCCGAAAACGGCGAGATCGAGGAGCTCTCGAACGGTCGCCGCGTGCGCGACGTTGATCTCGACGTCTGGTCGATGGACACGGACGGCAAGCTGGTCGAGCGGTCCGTCTCCGCGGTCCACGAGTACGACGCACCGTCGGAGCTGACCCGAGTGACGATGGAGACGGGCGAGTCGCTGACCGCGACCGCCGACCACCCGTTCTTCGCCCTCGACGACGGCGAGCGCGTCGAGCGCGAGGCGGCCGCGCTCGACGATGGCGACTGGGTGTACGTCCCCAGAGAGCTTCCGACGAAGGCGGCGGACGGCGGAGCGGTGGCCGCGAGCGGCGGAGCTGGCCCAGCGGCCGAATCCGTCGACGGCGAGGGCATCGATGCTGCCGGCGTCGACGCCGCCATGGCGAGCGTCCTCGGATACCTCTCGGGCGACGGAAACGTCTACTACGACCGCGACGAGGGCGTCTACGGCGTCCGCTTCACGAATACCGACGACGAACTCTTGAACGACTTCGAGCGCGCGGCGCGGGCGGCGTTCGACGCGGAACCGGTGCGGCCGCCGAGCGAACAGCGCGACGACGGGGTCGAGACGGTCCGCGTCACCGGGAAAGAACACGCCGACGCCGTCCTCGACGCGGGGATGAATCTCGGCCGGCACGACGAGAAGTGCTTCCCGACTCCCGTTTCGGCCGGTAGCCGCACAGCGAAAGCCGCGTTCGTCCGGGGGCTCGCCGACAGCGAGGGACACGTCGACGAGTCGGCTGGAAACGTCCGGATAGCGTCGGCGAGCCGAGACCTGCTGGAGGGCACGCGGACCCTCCTCTTACAGTTCGGCGCGTCGAGCCAGCTTCAGCGGAGCGAGCGAGACGGCGGCCGCGACGTGTACTACCTCACGGTGACCGACGCTGACTCCCTCGCGGTGTTCCGACAATACGTCGGGTTCACGGCCACGCGAAAGGCAGAGGCGCTCGACCGCGTCGTCGACGCCGCCGATGGCGACCGCACGATCCTTGACGTGATCCCTGACGTCGGCAGCGCGCTCGCGCGGTGTCGCGGCTCGCTCCGGCTTCATCAGAGCGAGTGCGGAGTTAATGCGGTCACATATCACGACTTCGAGAGCGGGACCGCGAACGTGTCGCTCCATCGCGCCGACCGGATACTCTCGGCGTTCGAGGACCGACGTGAACGGGCGGCCGAAGACGCTGACGCGCTCGACGCAACGCCGGCGTGGGAGACGCTCTCGGAGCTTCAGCACCGGTACCACGTCTCGCAGTCCGAACTCGCGGACGGAACCGAACTGTCCCAACAGCAGATCTCCCGTGAGTGGGGCGACGACAACGAGGTCCGTCGGACGGTGACCGAGCGGCTTCGAGAGATCCTTACCGAAGTCGCGGAGACCGACCTCGACGACCTTCGCGAGTTCGTCCGCGGCGACGTGAAGTGGCGACGTGTGGAATCGGTCGAAACCGTTCCACCGGAGTCAACTGAACACCGCGGCGGGGTGCTGCGACAGCGCCTCGCAGACGTCATCGGGGGACCCATGGGGACGGTCGAAGAGCGCGCTCGCGAGCTTCTCGACCGCGGTCCAGTCGGGGAAACACGGGCAGAACTATCGGCGGCGCTCGACGCGTACGGCGTCAGTCAGGCGGACGTAGCGTCGGGGCTCGACGTGAGTCAGGCGACCGTCTCGCGGTGGCTGTCCGGGACCCTCGAAACGGACCGGCTCGGTGACCTCCGCGAGGCCGTCACGGAAGAGGTCGACGCCGTGAGGGCGGAGCTGCGGTCGATCCTAGCGCGGATCGAGGACGGGGAGCGACCGAGGGTGTACGACCTGACCGTTGAGGGGACGCACAACTTCGTCGCGAACGGGCTCGTCGTCCACAACTCCTCCGACCGCTCCGCGATGCACGAGGGGCTCGAACAGCAGAAGATCTCCGTCTCGAAAGCCGGGATCAACGCCACCCTCAAAGCCCGCTGTTCCCTGCTCGGTGCTGCGAACCCCAAGTACGGCCGGTTCGACCAGTACGAGCCGATCGGCGAGCAGATCGACCTGGAGCCGGCGCTCATCTCGCGGTTCGACCTCATCTTCACGGTGACCGACACCCCCGATCCGGAACACGACTCCCGGTTGGCGAAACACATCATCAAGACGAACTACGCCGGGGAGATCAACACCCAGCGGACGGAGCTCGCGAGTTCGGAGTTCACCTCGGAGCAGGTCGCGGAGGTGACCCAAGAGGTCGCGCCGGAGATCGACGCCGAACTGCTCCGGAAGTACATCGCTCACGCGAAGCGCTCCTGTTTCCCGACGATGACGGAGGAGGCGAAACAGCTGATCGAGGAGTTCTACGTCGACCTCCGCTCGAAGGGGGCTGACGAGGACGCCCCGGTGCCCGTCACCGCCCGGAAGCTGGAGGCGATGGTGCGGCTCGCGGAGGCGAGCGCGCGGCTCCGGCTCTCGGACACCGTCGAGCGCGAGGACGCCGACCGCGCGACCGACATCGTCGAGTCGTGTCTCAAGGACATCGGAATCGACCCGGAGACGGGACAGTTCGACGCCGACGTCGTCGAGACGGGGACGTCCAAGAGCCAGCGCGACCGCA
>CAZNOA010000043.1:0-11781 GCA_964574565.1 uncultured Halobellus sp.
GCGTAGTACTGGGTGAGGAACGCCGACAACACGGCGGCGGGGGTGTTGGCGTCGGAGTCGGTCGCGTCGGAGTCGGTCGCGTCGGAATCGGTCGCGTCGGAGTCGGTCGCGTCGGAGTCGATCGCGGCCGTCTCTCCCCCACCGCCCGTCTCCGCCGCCGCGTCGAGCCGGTGCCGGCTCCGGTCGACGAGCTGTCCCCGCTCGCTGTGGAGTCGGGCCACGCGGGCGACGTCGCCCTCGACGGCCGCGGCGAGTACGTCGACGGTCCGATCGTCGGAGCGCCCGCTCACTGCCTCGCCGCCCTCGCCGTGGAACGCCTCCACCGCCTCCAGCCGGTCCCGGAGGTTCGCGGCGCGCTCGAACTCGGCGCTCTCCGCGGCGGCCTCCATCCGCCGACGGAGGGGGTCGGCGAGCGCGCCCGTCTCCCCCTCGAAGAACCGGCGAGCGGCCGCCACGTCCTCGGCGTAGCTCTCGGGGTCGATCTCGCCGGTACAGGGGGCCGAACAGATCCCCATCTCGTAGTCGAGGCAGGGGCGGTCGCGGTTCGCGTACTTGTGGTCCGAACAGCCGCGCAGCCGGTACTCGTCGCGGACCGCCTTCACGACGGTCTCGACGCGGCCCTTGCTCGTGAAGGGGCCGTAGGCGACCGCCCCCTCCTCTGGGTCCCGCGTCACCTCGATCCGCGGGACCGGGTGGTCGGAGAAGGCGACGAGGGGATACGACTTGTCGTCTTTCAGCCGGACGTTGTACCGCGGCTGGAGCCGCTTTATAAGGTTCGCCTCCAGGAGGAGCGCCTGCGTCTCCGTGTCCGTCACCGCGAACTCGATCCGGTCGGCGCGTCCGACCATCCCCCGGATGCGCCCGGATCGCGGGTCCGCGTACGACCGCACCCGGTCCCGGAGGTCGACGGCCTTCCCGACGTACAGCGTCGTCTCGCCCGCTCGGAACTGGTAGACGCCCGGCTCGGTCGGGAGGGTCGCGGCCCGCTCGCGCACGGCGTCGGCGTCCATCGATGCTCGAACCGTTGTAACCGCCGAACGCGCTTGAACGCTCCGCCCTCGCTGTGTTTGATCCGTCGCGCACCACGGTCCGTCGTGTCGCCGCACCGCGATCTCTCACGCCGCTGCGCCGCGATTCGCTTCGCGGTCGCACCGTCTCCGGGGATTATCAAATGAGAATTTTGGAGACGGCGGTTTATATAGCGCGTTTGGAGACACCCCACGTATGAGTTGGATCCGAGTGGTACTCCGCCGCGTGCTCGGGCGAGAACCGGACCCGCCTTCGATCCCGGACGGCGGAGTCGTCGTCGACGACTCGGCCGGCGGCGATCCGCCCGGGCCGAACGCCGACGATGGCGACGCCGCACAGTACACGATCACGGACGAAGCGGGCGTCGACCGGGCCGAAACGCTCGCGGGTGCGGGGTTCAGACAGGTGTTCGACGCCACGAGCGTTCCGACGTTCATCCTCGATCGCGACGGCAACGTGGCCGAGTGGAACGAGGCGATCGCGTCGCTCACCGGCGTCGACCGCGACGACGCGATCGGGCACGGTCACGTCTCTGAGCTGTTCTACCCGGACGGTCGCCGGGCGGACACCCTCGCCGACAAGGTGTTGGACGCGCCCGAGTCCGCCGACGACGTGTACGACGTCGAGCGGTGCGGCTCCGCCCGGAACCGCTACCGAGACACCAGCGAGATGGTCGATCGGCACGGCGAGACGAAACACATCGAGTTCACCGCCACGCCGCTGTACGACGGCGACGAGCTCGTCGGGGTGACGGAAGTCGTCATCGACCGCACGGAGAACGTGGTGGAGCGGGACGCGACGAAGAAGCTCGTCGCCGAGATCCGCCGGACCGCCGAGGAGATCGGCGACGGCAATCTCGAGGCCCGCGCCGTCTGCCACGAGGAGTGCGAGCGTCTCGACGACGACCTGCTCCGCGTCATCGGCGTTGTCAACGAGATGGCCGAGCGCCTCGAGGACCTCTCCGAGAGCGTCTACGATCAGGCCCGCGAGATCGACGGGACCGTTCGGGAGGCCAGCGAGGCGGCCGCCGACATCGCCGAGAACGTCGACGAGCAGAACGAGCTCTTAGAGGAGAGCGTCTCCGAGATGCAGTCGTTCTCGGCGGGGATGGAGGAGGTCGCGGCCACCGCCGACCAGGTCGACTCCGCCGCCGTCGCCGCCAGCAAGGCGGCGGACGAGGGGCTCGACGCCAGCGAGGACGCCCGCGAGGCGACGGAGGACGTCGTCGAGATCGGCGACGAGCTCGTCGAGAGCGTCGGCGCGCTCTCCGACCGGATGGACGACATCGAAGAGGTGATCGAAGTGATCTCCGACGTGGCCGAGCAGACGAACCTGCTGGCGTTGAACGCCAACATCGAGGCCGCTCGCGCCGGCGAGGGCGGCGACGGCTTCGCGGTCGTCGCCGAGGAGGTGAAGAAGCTCGCCGACGAGACCCGCGGCTACACCGAAGACATTACGCAGAGCCTCGACGAGCTGCAGGCGCAGTCGGCGGAGACGTCCACGGCGGTCGAGCGCTCACACGAGCGGATCGACGACGCCGGCGCGGAGATCGAGACCGTGCTCGACTCCCTCGAAGAGATCGCCGAGGCGGTCGACGAGGCGGCCGCCGGCGTCGCCGAGGTCGCCCGCACCACCGACGATCAGGCCGCGACGGTCGAGGAGCTCACGGCGTCGCTGGAGGCGGTCCGCGAGCGCTCCGACCGCACCGAGGCGGCGACCGACCGCATCGTCGACGCCACCGACGATCAGGAGATCGCGGTCGACGAGCTGATCGCCCGCGTTGAGCGACTGGACGCGAATCAGTAACGTCGCTCGCTCGACGGTCCGTTTGCTGTTCTCAATCCCCGCCGACCGACGGTACCGCCGAACGTTTAACCCCGGTGAGACCCTCTATTTGTCCATGTCTGTGACGCCGCCCGGCCCCCTCGGGGACCCCCTCTTCGGCAACGCCCGGCAGTACGCCGACGACCCGTTCTCGTTCATGCGCGCGGTCGCCGACAGCTACGGCGACGTGATCCGGTTCGACCTCGGTCCCCGCGAGACGTACATGCTCACGAACCCGTCCGACATCGAGCGCGTGCTCGTTTCCGACGCCGAGCGGTACCGCAAGCCGCAGTTCGGCGACGACGCGATGGGGACGCTGCTCGGCGACGGGCTCCTCCTGAGCGAAGGCGAGACGTGGCAGCGTCAGCGGAAGCTGGCGAACCCCTCCTTCCACAACCGGCGGATCGCCGCGCTCGACAGCACGATGGTCGCCCACACCGAGTCGCAGCTCGCCGGCTGGGGCGACGGCGAGATCGTCGACGTTCAACTCGAGGTCGCCCGGCTCACGGTCAAGATCATCGTCTCCGCGATGTTCGGCGCGGACATCAAAGACGAGGAGGTCAAGACCGTCCAAGAGAAGCTGGAGCCGCTCGGGGCGCGGTTCGAGCCGGACCCCCGCCGATTCCTGATCCCGAACTGGGTGCCGACCCGAGAGAACCGCGAGTTCGACGCCGCAATCGACACCCTCGAAGCCGTGATCGACGGGATCGTCGAGCGGCGCACGGGGACGGAGCGCGACCCCGCGGTCGACCCGGCCGGCGACGCGGGGACCGCGGTGCGGGGTCCGCCCGGCGATCCGACCGGCGACGTGCCGATGGACCTCCTCTCGGTCTTGCTCCGCGCTCGCGACCGCGGCGAGCAGACCGACGCGAACCTCCGCGACGAGCTGGTGACGATGCTGCTCGCCGGTCACGACACCACCGCGCTCGCGTTGACGTACACCTTCTACCTGCTGTCGAACCATCCCGAAGCCCGCAAGCGGGTCGAAGCGGAGGCCGAGGCGGCGACCGCGGGTGGTCGCGCAGCGGACGACGCGACCGCCGCCGCCGGCTCGCCGACCGCCGCCGACGTCCGAGAGATGGAGTACACGGAGCGCGTCCTCAACGAGTCGATGCGGCTGTATCCCCCGGTGTACACGATGTTCCGCGAACCCAAAATCGACGTGAAGCTCGGCGGCTACCGGATTCCGGAGGGATCCGCGCTGATGCTCCCGCAGTGGGTCGTCCACCGGTCGCCGCGGTGGTACGACGACCCGGACGCGTTCGATCCCGACCGTTGGTCGCCCGAGCGCCGGAGGCAGCGGCCGCGGTTCTCGTACTTCCCGTTCGGCGGCGGTCCCCGCCACTGCATCGGGAAGTCGTTCTCGCTGTTGGAGGCGAAGCTCATCCTCGCGAGCGTCTGCTCGCGGTACGAACTCGACTACGAGGGGCCGGAGCTCTCGCTGCGCGGGTCGCTGACGATGCACCCAGACCACCCGGTGCCGATGCGGATTCGAGAGCGGTGAGCGAGATGACGGGGGCGCGAGCCGACGGCGACGCCGCCGCCCCCACCTGCCGTCTCTGCGGGGACTCGCTCGTCCGGGCCGCGATCGCGAGCGAGCAGCGCGCCTGCTGTCTCAACGCGACCCCGATCGCGGGCGTCTGTCCGACGCACGGGCCGGTCGGACCGCACCACGCGGCAGACGACCCGAGCGACCGCGACGGGTAACACACCGAGACCGACCTCCAGCCGCGGCGGTGCGCTCACAGCCCTATCGTCGCCGCGACCTCCCGGAATTCCGGATCGTACAGGTCGAGCGCGTGAACGCGCCACCGGATCGGCTCGACGTCGACGCTCCGAACCCGGTCGAGAGCGTCGGTGACTGCCTCGGAATCGCCGCCCCGCGCCAGCGTGACGTGGGGGACGTACTCGTCGCCCTCGATCCCCTCGATCGCGTCGTAGGCGGCACACAGCCGCCGGTGCAGTCGAACGAGCTCGTCGCTCTCGACGACGAGGTAGACGACCGGACCGGCGCCGGACGCGGGGCTCTCGAAGGCGTCGACGCCGGTCACCGCGGTCTCGAACGGGACAGTCCCGGACAGCAGCCCGCGGAGGTCGCGGCGCAGCGTCTCGACCGCCTCGGACTTCGGCGGACGCGGTCGGTCCGGCTCGCCCGCCCCGACGTCGTCGACGCCGAACCGCTTGCAGACGAGGGTGTGTCGGTCGCGGAGCCGATCGAAACCCGAGAGTTTCGGGTGGAGATCCCCCGCGAGACGCCCGACAGCCGGCGGTAACGGAACGTTGAGGCTGAACACGACGTGCGTCCAATCGGGTCGCAGTCCCTTGATTACGTCGGCGCTCGTGACTGACAGAGCGGCCGACGCCCCTCGAATCGGGTGTGGTTGACGTTCGCATACACGCGTCCGATCTCCACTCGAAGCCGCGGTCGCGTTGCGCGATCACGCGGTTAAAAACCCCTCCGCGACGTACGAGGGGTATGAGCCTCATCGCGTTCGACTTCGACGGGACGCTGTCAGACTCCGAGATGACGGTCCTGCTCGCCGAGCGGGCGGGCGTCCCCGACGAGGTCGCCGAGATCACGGAGCGGGCGATGAACGACGAGATCAGCTACGCCGAGAGCCTCTACCAGCGCGCGGAGCTGCTCGGCGGACTCGACGAGACCGAGGTCACCGCCGCGTTCGACGAGGTGACGCTCCGACCGGGCGCGGCCGATCTGATCGAGCGGCTGCAGGCCGACGGCCATCACGTCGCCGTGCTCACGGGCGGCTTCGACCGGGGGGTCGAGCGCGCCCTCGCAAAGGAGGGCGTCACGGCCGACACGATCGTCGCTAACCGGCTGCCGATGTCGGGCGGGAGGCTCACCGGCGAGGCCGAGGGGCCGCTCATCGAGGGGACGAAAGACGACGCGCTCGCGGACCTCGCGGGGGACCTCGGGATTCCGATGGCCGACACCGTCGCGGTCGGCGACGGCGCCAACGACCTCCCGATGTTAGAGGTCGCCGGGCTCGCGGTCGGATTCGTGCCGAAGGACGCGGTCCGCCCCGTCTGTGACGCCGTCGTCGCCTCCATGTTCCGGCTCGGAAAGGTGTTGGAGGGACACGGCGTGCTGTCGCCGTCCGAGTAATAAACGCTTAATCGGGATCGGAGCCAACGCCGAAGCATGGACACCTCCGCCGGGGTGGCTCGATGATCCCCACCCTGACGTACCTGCAGTTCCATCTCGTCTTCAGCTTCCCGCTGTTGGCGGCGCTGTGGTACCTCGCGCCGCGGTACGACGCGATCCGGCGGCGGCGGGCGACGGCGGGGATCGCGATCCTCGTCGCCATCGCGTACACGTACACGACCCCGTGGATCAGCTACATGATCCGCCGCGGGGCGTGGTGGTACGGCGACGGCGCGGTGCTCGTCCGGGCGCTGTCGATCCCCCTCGGCGAGTACCTCTACTTCGCCATCCAGACGCTGATCGTCGCCTTCACGCTCCACCTGATCGGGTTCGATCCGACGTTCCGCGACGGCGACTTCGACTACGCCCCTCGGATCGCGGGCGTCGCCGTCGGGCTCTCGATGGTGCCGATCGGGCTCTGGCTGGTCCTGCGTGACGCCTCGTTCCTCTACCTCGGCGGGCTGATCGCGTGGGTCGGCCCCGTCCTCGCGCTCCAGTGGGGCGTCGGCGGCGGGTACCTCGCTCGGACGCCCCGCGTGTGGCTCTCGGCAACGCTCCTCCCGGCCGCGTACTTCTGGATCGTCGACCGGATCGCCATCGAGATGGGGACGTGGGTCATCTCCGCGGAGTACACGACCGGGTTCGCCGTCCTCGGGCTCCCGATCGAGGAGATGCTGTTTTTCGCCGCGGCCGGGCTGATGACGATCAACGGGCTGGTGCTGTTCGAGTGGGTGCTCGACTGGAACGACCGCCGGGCGGCGGATCATTCGCTGGTGGAGCTGCTCGACCCCACGAGCGGCGCTTCGGAGGCGACCGAACTGAACCCCGGCACGGATACCGACCGCAAGCTCGACTCGGATCCCGTCGATGACTGAGGCGGCCGCGCGGTCCGACGCCCCCGAGCAGATGACGACTCCCGGCGACGCCGACCGCACCGGAGACGCCCGTTCGAACGTCGATCGCTGGTTCGCGCTGTATCCGGCGATCGCGCTCGCGGCGCTGCTCCCGCTCGGCGCCGTGACCCCTCTGTTTCCGGTCGAGGTCGGCGTCGTGACGTTCGCGCTCGGCACCCTCGCGATCGGCATGGCGCACGGCGCGGTCGACCACCTGGTCCCGCTGCGGGCCGCTTCCGGAGTGTCGCTCCGCCGCTCCGTCGCGGTCGTCTCGGTCGTGTACGCGATACTGGGGGGTGCGGTCATCGTCGCCTTCTTTCTCGCCCCCGTCGCCGCCTTCGTCGGCTTCATCGCGCTCACGTGGCTCCACTGGGGGCAGGGCGACGTGGCGGCGCTCGTCGTCGCGGGCGTCGAACACCTCCCCACGTCGGCGGAGCGCTGGCTGAGCCTCGTCGTTCGCGGCGGGCTCCCGATGGGCGTGCCGCTGCTCGGCCACCCGGAGGAGTACCGGCTGGTCGCGGAGTGGATGGTCGGGCTGTTCGTCGTCGACGCGAGCGCGGCCGCGACCGCGGTCGACCCGGTGTTCACGCCGGCGACGCGTCTGGTAGTCGGCGCGGTGATGGTCGCCGCGACGCTCTCGTCGGTCGGTCTGGGATACGCACGCGTCCGAGGCGGCGCCTCCCGGCGCGGTTGGCTCCGCGACGTCGGCGAGGTCGGCGTCCTCTGGGCGTGGTTCCTGCTGGCCGCGCCGGTGTTCGCGATCGGCGTCTACTTCGCCGTCTGGCACGCGCTCAGACACGTCGGTCGGCTCGTGCTCGTCGATCGATACGCCGCGGACGCGGTCGGCGCCGGCGACGCCCGAGGCGCGCTCGGGCGCTTCGCGCGGGACGCCGCCCCGCTCACGCTCGGCGGGTTCGCCGTCGTCGCCGCGGTCGCGCTCGCGGTCCCCGCCGGCGTCGCGGCGCCCGGCGACCTGCTCGGCGCGTCGCTCGTCGCCATCGCGGCCATGACGCTTCCGCACGTCGTCGTCGTCGCGTGGCTCGACCGGCGTCAGGGGGTGTGGCGGCCGTGAATCACGACCGGATTCACGCCCGCGAGCCGTCTCACCACGTCGACCGCTGGTCCGTCGGCGTGATCGAGTCGCTCGCCGAGCGGGACGGCCACTGCGTGGTGGCCGTTCGACCGGTCGGTGCCGGCGGCGACGGCGACGACAGCGAGGACGGGGGCGGCGAACCGATCGACCTCGTCGTCACGCTCGCGGTCCGCGACCTGTTCGTGAGCCGCCTCTCGGTCGCCGACGGCGAGTCGCCGATCGGCGAGCGCGTCTGGTACCGTAAGCGGGGCGGCTCCTGACCGAGCCGATCCGGGACTCGCTCACTCCAGCTGGTGGTAGTCCAGCTCGTGACCCTCGTCGAGGGCCGCCTGCACCGCCTCGCTCGGGTCCGGGATCGGCTCCGTCCGAGGGGTCATCCCGCCGATATCGACGGCGTCGAAGTGGATGTTGCGCCGCCAGTCGGGGTCGACGTCGGGGTAGTCGGTCCGGTAGTGAGCGCCGCGTGACTCCTCGCGTGTGAGTGCGCCGCGAAGCACCGCCTCGGCGGCGACGAGCATGAACCCGACGTCGACGGCGAGCTCGAACGACTCGCTCGTGACCGGGCCGACGCGTATGTCGCCGGCCCGCTCGCGAACCGCTTCGAGGCGGTCGAGCCCCGCTCGGAGCGACGACTCGTCGCGGAGGATACCGGCGTGCTCCCACATCAACTCACGCAGCTCGGCGAGGACCGCGTTCACGTCGTGGGCGCCGTCGTGGGTCGCCATCGCGGTCAGGTCTCGGACGTGTGCGTCGACCAGCCCCGCGCGGAGCTCGTCGGGTACCTCTCCCGGCCCGTCGGTACGCTCTGCGATCCGCTTTCCGGCAACGACGCCGAACGCGACGGTCTCGGCCAGCGAGTTCCCGCCGAGCCGGTTCGCGCCGTGGACTCCTGCCATCGTCTCGCCGATGGCGAACAGCCCGTCGACGTCGGTCTCGCCGTGCTCGTCGACGGCGACGCCACCCATCCCGTAGTGGGAGGTCGGCGCCACCTCGACGGGGTCCTCGGCCATGTCGACGCCGAGCTCTTGGAACCGCTCGTACATCCGCGGAAGCCGCTCCTCGATGAAGTCGGCGTCGCGGTGGGAGACGTCGAGGAAGACGCCGCCGTTCTCGGTCCCGCGGCCCTCCGCGACCTCCCGTGCGATGGCGCGTGCGACCACGTCTCTGGCGTCTAACTCCATCTGGTCCGGCGAGTACCGCTCCATGAACCGCTCGCCGTCGGCGTTGAAGAGGCGGCCCCCCTCGCCGCGGACGGCCTCGGTGACGAGGCGGCCGCTCCACGGCTCCCACTCCGGATCGGCTTCGTCGACGGCCATCCCGGTCGGGTGGAACTGCATGAACTCCATATCCATCAGCGAGGCGCCGGCGTCGAACGCCAGCGCGGCACCGTCGCCGTTGTTCTCGTCGTCGCGGGAGGTGTGGCGGTTGTAGATCGCCGCGTGGCCCCCGGCGGCGAGCACGATCTGTCCCGCGTTGAACAGCACGAACTCCCCGGTGTCCATGTCGAAGCCGACCGCGCCGTACGCGCGGTCGCCGTCCGAGACGAGCTTCGTGATCATGACGTTCTCGCGGTACGGGACCGACAGCTCCTGTGCGCGGTCGACGAGCGCGTTCAGCATCGACTCGCCGGTGTGATCGCCGGCGAAGGCGGTCCGACGGAACGACTGCGCCCCGAAGAACCGCTGGTCGATCCGCCCGTCGTCGGTCCGCGAGTACGCCATTCCCCACTCGTCGAGCTCTCGGAGCCGATCGGGCATCTGGTCGGTCACCGTCTCGACCTTCGCGGGGTGGTTGAGAAAGTGCCCCTCGTTGAGCGTGTCGGCCGCGTGGATCGCCGGCGAGTCCTCCGGGTCGTGCGTCCCCAGCGCGCCGTTGATCCCGCCGCGGGCCCACGTCGTGTGGGCGTCGCCGTGGCCGCGCTTTCCGATCACCAGCACGTCCTCGACGCCGCGTTCGGCGAGCTCGATGGCGGCTCTCGCCCCGGCGGCGCCGGCGCCGACGACGAGGACGGACACGTCGATGCGGTCGTATTCGAGAGACCGGCTCCCGTCGGCTGTCTCGCGGTTACTCATGCCCGAGAGAGGGCTCGGAGACGGTTGAATCCTTCGCGCGTGTGCGCGCACGCGAGAGCGTTCAAGCGCAGCCCAGAGCGGTCGGAACGCGGCCAAAAGCGGGCAGAGCGCAGCCAAAAGCGGGCAGAACGAAACGCGGCGCGTCAGTCGATCGCCTCCCACCCCGGCGTCCCCGGCGCGCCGGCGTCGTCCTCCAGCTCGCGGACCAACCGGTCTCGGGTCTCGGCGTCGACGGCGACCGGTTCGCCGTCGGCCCCGGCGCGTGCCGTCCACTCTCGAATCGCCGCTCCCGCCCACGAGCCGGCGCCGCGGGCCCGTTCGCGGGCGTCTCGCATCCGGTCCCGATCGACGGAGAGCGAGCCCGGGCGCGAGCCGACGGCGGCGCCGACGAATCGGGCGCAGTCGTCGGGGGTCGCGTCCCCGGCTCGGAGGCGGTCGACGACCCCGTCGAGGTCGCCGGCGTCGGGATACGCGAACACCGTCATGCCGAGCGCGTGCGGGCCGAACGCCGGCGCGGGGAGGTCGGCGGGCGGCTCGTCGTCGAGCAGCCGGTCGCCGCCGCCGGCCGCCTCGACGCGCTCGCACTCGGTCTCCGCATCGAGCGCGAGGTTGTGACCGGGGTACGTCGCGCAGGTCCGGGGGTACCGGTCCGTGTCGTGGATCCGGCACTGGAGCGTCGTCGGATCGAGGAAGACGCAGGCGTCGAGCCAGCGCGGCTCGTCGGCGCTCACCGGGGCGACCGGCTTCGGCGGTTTCCGGAGTCCGACCACGAAGACGGGGCGGTCGCCGGCGGCGGCCAGTTCGGTGTCGTCGACGGTCACGCTGTCGTCGCGCTCCGCGGGCTCGAACAGCCGCGGCACGAGGACATCGGCGAGGCCGTCGTCGACGAAGCGCGCGATCTCGTCGCGAGTGAGCGGTGCGAGGTCGTAGACGTCGTCGAGCGGCGAGCGGGGGCCGGTTCGATCGGCGCTCTCCGTCTCCGGCCGGAGGGGCCGCCAGTCGACACAGCAGCCGGCACAGCCCTCACAGCGGAGGTTCATACGTTTGTGTGCTAACGACACCCATGAGTAAAAGCGATCGGCGAACGGGCCGCTCGGCCGTGCGTTCCTCGCTGTTAAATCGCCGATTGACGCGACCACCGAGGCGCGGGTCGCGAGGGCTCTCGCGGCCCCTTGCGCGCCGTCGTCACACCGACGACGACCTACAGCTCCCCTTTCGTGCTCGGCGTGTCGCTGCGGCGCTCGTCGAGCCGCGTCGCGTCGTCGAGGGCGCGCGCGAGCGCCTTGAACAGGGCCTCGACCTCGTGGTGGGCGTTGTCGCCCCGGACGACCCCGGCGTGGAGCGTGAGCCCGGCGTTGTGCGCGAGCGACATCGCGAAGTGGTCGGCCATGACGCTCGTGAACTCCCCGACCGACTCCTGAGAGAACTCGCCCGCGAACTCGTAGTACGGCCGGCCGGCGACGTCGACGACGACGCTCGCGACCGCCTCGTCGAGCGGGACGCGACGGTCGGCGTACCGCCGAATGCCTCGCTTGTCGCCGAGCGCCTCGTCGAACGCCTCGCCGAGGCAGATCGCCACGTCCTCGACGGTGTGGTGGTCGTCGATCGCGAGGTCGCCGTCACACCGCACCGTCAGATCGAAGAGGCCGTGTTTGGCGAACGACTCGAGCATGTGGTCGTAAAACCCGATTCCGGTGTCGACCTCGC
>CAZNOA010000044.1:0-11689 GCA_964574565.1 uncultured Halobellus sp.
TCCTCCTCGTCGGCGACCGGGCCCTCGTCGGCGTGTTCGACGACGAGGGGCTCGCCGCGGTGCTGTCGTCGGACGCATCGCCCGTCCGAGAGTGGGTGACGGCGACGTACCGACGATACGCCGGTGCGGCCGAGTTGATGTGAGATCGGGAGGGGTGAGACGGACCGGACCCGCTCCCGACACCGACGCATCGCTTTTAGATACTCCCGTCGAAGGAGTCGGTATGAAAGCGTTACTGCTGTTGATCCTCGGCGTTTTCGGACTGATAGAGACGGTCACGCCGAAATCGGTCGTCCGGCTGTGGACCAAAGCGAGCTACCGAGACGCGGGGGAAGCGGAGCCGAGGGCGTGGCTGCCCGTCGCCGTCCGTATCGAGGGGGCGATCCTCGTCTTCGCCTCGCTCGTCGGGCTGTTCCGGCTCGCGACGACCGAAGAACCGACCGACGACTTGTCGGACGCCGCCGCGACGGACGAGTGACCGGACCGTTAGTCCACCGCGCGCCACCCCCGTAGACGGGGCCGCTCAGTCGTCGCTCGCATCGACCGGCCCCTCGCGGCCCGGCTCGGTTCCGGTTTCTCCCTCGTCAGCGAGGTACGGCTGACTGCCGTCGGGGCGCTCGCCGGTCCGTAACACGTGGCAGTCGCGACACCGCGCCTCGTACGACTCCTCGGCGCCCACGAGGATCGTCGGGTCGTCGACGTGTGCCGGCTCTCCCTCGATGAGTCGCTGATTCCGAGAGGCGGGCTCGCCGCACTGCGAGCAGATCGCCTGGAGCTTGTCGACGTACTCGGCCGTCGCCATGAGCTGTGGTAGCGGCTCGAACGGCTCGCCGCGGAACGTCTGGTCGGTGCCGGAGACGATCACGCGGGTGCCGTCGTTTGCGAGCGTGTTGCACACCTCGACGAGCGCGTTCGAGAAGAAGTTCGCCTCGTCGATCGCGACGACCTCGGGAACGGACTCGTCGTCGAGGATCTCCAGTGGGCCGTCGCCCTCGTTAGCGACGACGGTGGCCTCCCACTGGCGACCGGTGTGGGTCCCGATCGTCGTCTCGCCGTAGCGGTCGTCGACGGCAGGTTTATAAACGGCGACGGACTGGCCGGCGATTTCGGAGCGGCGGAGCCGCCGAAGGAGCTCTTCGGTCTTCCCCGAGAACATCGATCCGGAGATGACCTCGATCCAGCCGGATCGAGTGATGGCGTGCATGAAGCGATCGGCACGAGCCAGCGACTAAACGGTTTCTCTCCGGACCGAACGGTCCCGTTCGGCCCCTCAGAGCGTCGCCGCGACCCCGACGAGAACGGCGGCGACGAACACGTACACCACGGCCGATATCGCCCAGTCGCGACGGATCCGCGGAAGCCGCTGGCGGGCGACCCCTCTCGCCCGGGGAAGCGGGACCAGCGCGAAGAACCCGACCATCAGCGCGACCATCACGAGGGCGGCGATCAGGACCGTCGCGGCGGCTCCGGTGCCGGTAAGGGTCGCGACGGCGGCGACGAGCCCGACGAAGAGGACTCCGGAGCCGACGCCGGCGACGTAGTGGACCCACGTCGCGAGGCGTTCCGGCGCGTCGTCGACCGGCGTGTCGGTGAGCACGCTCGCGGCTACCTTCGGGGCGGTCGTCCCCTCGGGAAGCCGTTCCATCACGGGATCCATCGCGAGCGTCGAGAGCAGTCCGACGAGGCATGCGAGCACGAGGCCGCCGAGCAGCGAGAACGCAGGCATCGGTGGATCGTACGGACGCGATCGGTTTTATCCCGTCGGTGAGCGACCGGGCTCGGCCCGCTCGACGCCGGCTCGGCCGCTTCGCTTCACCGCTCGCCCGGCGCGCTTCCGCCCCCGACGACGGTGTCGCCCTCGATAACGACCCGCGAGACGTCGGCGGCACCGGCGCGGCGGACGATCGCGCGGACGAGATCGCGCGCGCCGGCGAGGTTGTCCGAGTCGCCGTCGAGTACGAGCAGGTCCGCGTCGGCGCCCTCCGCGATCACGCCGCGGTCAACGCCGGCGATCGCCGCGCCGTGGACCGTCGCCATGCGGAGCACCTCCCGGGCGGGGAGGTCGGAGAGCTTCGCGGCGAACTCCATCTCGCGGAACATCGACGGGGAATCCGTCATCACGTTGTCGGTGCCGAGCGCGACCGTCGTCCGCTCGCTCAGCTCGCGGATCGGCGGGACGCCGACGTTCGTCACGAGGTTCGACCGGGGGCAGACGACGACGGGGGTTCCCCTGTCTTCGAGCCGGTCGAGGTGGATCCCCTCCGCGTGGACCATGTGGACGAGGAACTCCGGATCGAGGTCCATCGCCGCGTTGATGTCGTCGGCGTCGCGCTCGCCCGCGTGGATCCCGAACAGCTTCCCCGCGTCCCGCGCCTCGGACCGGACGGCGTCGAAGTCCGCGTCGCGAGCGCCCGAAGCGCCGTAGCCGTCGGCGACGTCGAGCACGTCGGGGTCGTCGCGCCCGAGGACGACCGCGTCGATCGCGCGCTCACCGAACTCGACGCCGGCTCCCGCGAGCGCGTCGCGAAGCGCCGCGACGCCCGGCACGCCACCCTCGCGGAACTCGACGAACGTCCCCGTCCCGGTCGACTCCATGTACCGGAGCGTCCGGGCCATCGCGGTCACCTTCTCCTCGTGGCTCGCGGACCGGAGCAGGCGGTGTTTGAGCCCGTCCGGCGGCGCGACGAGCTCGTCGAGCGACAGCCCCTCGCCGGCCTCTTTGGCGATCGAATCCCCGATGTGCGTGTGCGCGTTCACGAAGGCGGGGAGGATGACGTCGTCACTGTCGACCTCGCGCGCTTCGATTCGGACGATCTCGCCGTCCTCGACGACGACCCGGCCCTCGACCGGCTCGAAGTCTGTGCCGACGAGGATCGTCCCCTCCAGATGCATGGGTTAGGGTCGCAATCCCGAACGTAAAACCTCACGGGAACGGATCGGTCACTCGAACTCGTCGAGGGTCGTCGGCATCGCGCCGCCGACCTGGGTCACGAGCCCGTCGGGATCGAGCCCGAGCACGTCGGCGGCGGCGCGTCCCACCCTGTCGGTCGCGGGCTCGGGCGCGTACACGCCGAGGCGCCACTGGTTGTGCTGGGCGGTTCGGAGCGCCGAGACGAGCGGTGACTGCCGCTCCAACCGACGCACCTCGCCGTTGACGGTCACTCGCGTGGTCGACTCGCGCATCGTCGGCTCCGGGGGGACGTCCAGAACGACGTGCTCGCGGTCGACGCCGGCCTCGTCGGCGATCTCGCGTTCCAGCGCGACCTCCGTCTCGTGGTCCGCCTCGTGGACCCGCGCGGGAACGTCGTCGTGCTCGGCCCACACCGCCAACTTGTACAGGTCGCGCTCGTCGTACCGGCGAGAGAGTTCGGCCGTCTCGCGGCAGTTCCGAATCGCAGCGAGGAAGTCGTGGTCGTCCATCCGACGGAGCTCGGCCGCGGTCGTCGCCGTCGCCTCGAGCAGGTCGCCCGCGGCCCGACGCAACATCGCCTTCGAGATCCGCGCGACGTGGTGGGTGTAGACGACCGGGTTCATCAAGGCCCGCGCGAGCAGGAGACTCTCCGCCGTCTGGACGTTCCCCTCGTCGAGGACGAGCGTCGGCCCCTCGCCCGCGTCGGCCGGGGCGTCCGGCTCGACGAAGGTCAGCTCGCGGACGAATCGTTCGGTGTCGATGGTGCCGTACGGGACGCCCGTGTGGTAGGCGTCGCGCACGAGGTAATCCATTCTGTCAACGTCGAGCTCACCGGAGACGAGCTGTCCGTACGTCCCCTCGCCGGCGACGAGCCCGGCGATCAGCTCGGGATCGAGGTCGTGGTCGCGGAGGACCGCACCGACCTCGCCGGTCGCGAGCAGCTCCGCGACGTCGTCGTGGTACTTCCCGGTTCGGCGGTGGGTGAGCGCTTCGAGGTTGTGACTGAAGGGTCCGTGCCCCACGTCGTGAAGCATCGCCGCGGCCTCGATTCGGTCCGCCTGCTTCCCCTCGATTCCGAGGTGGCCCAGCGCGCGGCTCGCGAGGTGGTAGACGCCGAGGCTGTGTTCGAAGCGGGTGTGGTTCGCGGAGGGATAGACGAGCTGGACGGTGCCGAGCTGTTTGACGTGGCGGAGCCGCTGGACGGCGGGGGTGTCGAGGAGGTCCGCGGCGACACCGTCGATCTCGATGTGGTCGTGGACGGTGTCCTTGACCGTGATCATGCGTCGGGGTTCGCCGGCATCGAATAAAAGAGAGCGGGTGCGACGGCGGGCGACGCCCCGTTTCGACGCCCGGGAACTTCGGTGCGATTTATACCGCGCCTCCGTGAACGGACGGCCATGTACGATGTACTCGTCGGAATCGACAACGCGGACGACAACCGGGCTGTCGCACAGGCGGACGCGATCGCCGGTCTCCCGACGGCCGCTGACGAGGTGACTGCCCATCTCTGTCACGTGTTTCAGGACAACCCCGAGGGGGCCTCGGTCAACCAGCTCTCCGCCGTGCGGCGCGCTCGAGAGCGACTGGCGGAGGCCGGCGTGAACTGCGTCCACTACGAGGCGAGCGGCGACCCGGCTGACGAGCTGATCGCGGCCGCCGAATCGATCGACGCCGATGCGATCTGTGTCTCGGGACGCAAACGGAGCCCGACCGGGAAAGCCGTCTTCGGCAGCGTGACCCAAGACGTGATTCTCGGCAGCGACCGACCGGTGATCACGGTCCCGGCGCCGGAAGAGGAGTAAGAACGGCCGCGGTTCGAGAGTTCGTCTCGTCAGGCGGTCCGCCGGCTCAAGCGATGACGCCGGCAGTTCGGAGTCCGAGCACGTCGCGGGCGGCCTCGCTCACGGCGTCGACGTGCGGCTCGGGACAGTAGACCCCGAGGGTCCAGCGGCGGCGCTCGGCGCTGCGAAGCCCGTCGACCAGCTCGGAGGCGTCCGCCAACCGCTGTGGAACGCCGTCGACGACCACGGTAGAGCCGGATTCTTTTAATCCCGGTCTGGAGGGGATGTCGACGACGACCGCCCGCTCGTCGACGCCGGCGGCGGCCGCGATCTCGCGTTCGGCCGCGCGCTCCTCCTCGTGTCCGGCGTCGACGGTGCCCGCGGGCACGTCGCCGAGGCCGACCCACACCGCTCGCTTGTACAGGTCGCGTCGCTCGATCCGTCGCCCCAGCTCGGGGACCGCCTCGCTGAGCGCGACGAGGAGGTCGTGATCGGCCATTCGACGGAACGCCTCGACGTCGGTGTCGGTCCGGTCGAGGTACCGCTCGCAGGCGCGCTCCAGCATCGCGCCGGCGACCCGCGAGACGTGGTGTCTGTAGACGACCGCGTTCATCAGCGACCGGGCGACGAGGAGGCTCTCGGCGGTCGGGACGTTCCCCTCGGCGAGGACGAGCTCTGCGTTCGCGGGATCGGTGGGTGCGCCTCGAGTTCCGTCTCCGAGGAGTCGCAGCTCGTTGACGAGCCGGCCGGTGTCGACGGTGCCGTAGGGGACCCCGGTGTGGTGGGCGTCGCGCACGAGGTAATCCATTCGGTCGACGTCGAGCTCGCCCGACACGAGCGTTCCGAGCGCGCCGTCGCCCGCGATGATCGACGCCACTCGATCCGGATCGAGCCCGTTCCGCTCGAGGACTTGACACACCTCGCGGTCGGCGTCGGTCAGGAGCCACGCGATGTCGTCGTGGTCGCGCCCGGTCTCCCGTCGGATGATCCCTTCGGTCTGGTGGCCGTAGGGACCGTGGCCGACGTCGTGGAGGAGCGCGGCCGCGCGGACGTGATCGGCTGCGTCGGGATCGAGGTCGAACCCCTCGAGCGCGCCGCACGCGAGGTGATACACCCCGAGGCTGTGTTCGAACCGGGTGTGGTTCGCGGAGGGGTACACGAGCCGGACCGTGGACAGCTGTTTGATGTGGCGCAGCCGCTGAAAGACGGGCGTGTCGACCATTTCGGCCGCGACCGTTCCGAGTCGCACGTGGCCGTGGACGCTGTCCTTTATCGCCTTCATTGTCGGGCCGTCGGCCCCCGAGGAATTGGTCGTTTCGACTCGGAGATGGCCGCTGCGTTCACCGCGTCACTCGTCGACGATCTCCACGCCGAACCGCTCCTCGAGCGCGCGAACGACGGATCCGCCGACGTTGGCGGTCGCCGCTCTCCCGTCTTCGACCGCGAACAGGTCGTCCTCGTCGACGCCGAGCTCGTCGGCCAGCTCCTCGACGGTCAACCCCTCCTCCTGTCGCGCGTTCGAGACGGTGTCACCGTAGCCGGCGACGAGGTACGGGAGCCGGTCGGACTCGTAGTTCGTCCCTTCCTCTTCCCAGTGTTTCGAGTCGCCGCTGACCGAGTCGTACATCTTCGCCTGTTTCTGAGCGATCTGCTTTCTCCGGCTCTCGGTTCCGACCGAGTCGTCGCTGGCGCCGCCCGGGCTGCCGCCGGAACTCCCGCCCCGACCGCCGCCGGAGTCGCCGCGCCCGCCGGATCCCCTGCTCGCGTCGTCGTGAGGGCGGCAGTTCGGGCAGACCAACAGCTGTGCCCCGGCGACCGTCGCCCGCTTGAGGTCCGTCGTCTCGCTCCCGCAGAGCTCACAGGCGTCCCCGTCGTCGCCGCCGCCGCCGCCGCCCGTCGAGTACTTTGCCATACCGCGAACGATAGGTCCCGACCGTTAAAAAGTCGTGGAGGACCGGCGGAGCGCTCACGCCCCGCCGGGGCCGAGATACCCCCACGATTGCAGGCGGTCGCCGTCGCCGTCGATCCACCGTTCCCCGATGTCGTCCCGGTAGTACATGTTCGGCATGACGATGTCGTCGATCCGATCGTACGCCTGCTCTCGCGCGGCGTGCATCGTGTCGCCTTTCCCGGTCACGACGATCGGCATTCCGTTGCCGCCGGCGACGCGCCACTGGCCGTCGACCAGCTTCGCGTCCTCGATGTGGATTCCGTCGGGGGCACCCCCCGGCGACGTCACGCTCGCTCCGCTCTCGTGACTCCCCTCTCGGCGCTCCGTCTCGAAGACCACCGCCGCATTTCGAGAGTTCTCGTCGTACGTCTTTTCGTCGTCGAACGGGAACGGGGGCAGCACGACTCGAATACCGATCTGGTACCCGTTGTGGACTTCCACGTCCGGGTCGTCGCCGTGAGCGAGGTCGTAGAAGAACTCGCCGGTAGACGACTCGATCGA
The DNA here is from genome assembly GCA_964574565.1 of uncultured Halobellus sp. GTDB lineage: Archaea > Halobacteriota > Halobacteria > Halobacteriales > Haloferacaceae > Halorubrum. Next base: position 7,145 of record CAZNOA010000044.1, read on the forward strand.
CTCCTCTTGCAGCGAAATCGTCGGGTACCCGAACCGCGGCGTGAACTCCAGGGGGTAGATCCCGCTCTCGTTGACGATACAGTTGATGTCGATGCTGCCCACGTACCCCTCGTTGGCGAGCCACCCCTCGAGTTTCCCGAACGTCTCCTCGAACAGCTTGTTCTGTCCCGCCCAGAACATCGACGTTCCCATCTCACCGGTCTGCGGGCCGATGTTCCCGGGGAACAGCTTCTTGTGCTCGAAGTTGAAGTTCACCTGATCGAGGAACGTCTCCCCGTTGAAGAACCCGCAGATGGCGACTTCGACGCCTTGGACCTTCCGCTGGAGTTGGAAGCCTTTCATCCGGTGTCCCCACGCCTTCTTGTACGCACGGAGCACGTCCACGACGTCGCTGCCGTCGTCCTCGTTTCCGACGTAGAGGAGGCGCTTGACGTTCTGTACCTCGCCGAGCGGCTTGATCACGTACGGAGCCGGGTTCGCTCTGACGTGGTCGATCCCGGCGTCGAAATCGTGGAAGATGTGGTGTTCGACGGTGTTGACGCCGTGGTCCTCGAGCACCTCCATCGCGTAGCCGCGGTCTGCTTCGAGATGGTCCGTGTTCGGCGTGCCGCCGACGACGGCGTGGCCGTCTTCCCGGAGCTCCCGTGCGAGTTTTCCGGTCCCGACCTCCGAACCGACCCAGATGTCGTCGAAGACGATCACGTCCGCCCACTCCACCTCGGCACGCCAGTCGTCCGTCTTCGGGACGAACCCGTCACCGATTTCGGTGTCGCTCTCGGCTTCGATGTAGTAGCTGACGTCGTGGCCCTCGCGGTGAACCTGCCACGCGAGATCGGCTATCAGGGCGGCGTCCGCCGAGACGAACAAGAAGCGTTTGGGACCCATACGCATACGTGACGCGGGAGCCGACTTGAGTGTGTGGCAGGTTCGACCACCCGGAGAACGTCACGGTTCGCGTCCGCCGAGACGAAGCGAGGCGACACGAATCGTGGGTACACATAACAAATACGCCCAGTTTTCGATATTATAAAACACTTCTTTCGATACGCGGAAATCAGGTTTTACTTGCTGGTTTTAGACGGGCAAGTAGCCAGTTTTTTATTTCCACTGATCGAAGCCGAGGCCGTAATAGATGTCTATCAGTATCAGCCGCAGTGTCATCGGTGTCACCGAGGGATCCGCATAATGCAGGGTCAAAACGACGACTGGTGGCCGAACCAGCTGAGTCTGGAAGTTCTCGACCAGAACGCGCGCGACGTCGGACCGTACGACGACGACGACTTCGACTACGCCGAAGCGTTCCAGTCGCTCGACCTCGACGAAGTGAAAGCAGACATCGAGGACGTGTTGACGACCTCCCAAGATTGGTGGCCGGCGGATTACGGCCACTACGGACCGTTGATCATCCGGATGGCGTGGCACAGCGCCGGTACGTACCGTACCACCGACGGGCGCGGAGGGGCCTCTGGCGGCACACAGCGGTTCGCCCCCGTCGAGAGCTGGCCGGACAACGCGAACCTCGACAAGGCTCGTCGGCTGCTGTGGCCGGTCAAGCAGAAGTACGGACGGAACCTTTCGTGGGCTGACCTACTGGTCCTCTCCGGTAACGTCGCCATGGAGTCGATGGGGTTCAAGACGTTCGGCTTCGCCGGCGGACGCGAGGATGCGTTCCAGGCCGACAAGGGCGTCGACTGGGGCCCTGAAGAGGAGATGATGGGGGATAAGCGCCACGACGAGGAGGGGAACCTCCAAGGCGACCTCGCCGCGGATCACATGGGGCTGATCTACGTGAATCCGGAGGGGCCGGGCGGTCGGCCCGATCCGAAAGAGTCCGCGAAGTACATCCGCCAGTCCTTCGACCGGATGGCGATGAACGACGAGGAAACTGTCGCTCTCTGTGCGGGCGGCCACACGTTCGGAAAGGTCCACGGCGCAGATTCCGACGAAAACCTCGGGGCACCGCCCGCCGAAGCACCGATCGAACAGCAGGGGCTCGGCTGGGAGAACGAGTACGGTGAGGGCAAAGGGGCCGACACGATCACGAGCGGCATCGAGGGTCCGTGGACGCAGTCGCCGACCGAGTGGGACATGGACTACGTCGACAACCTGCTCGAATACGAGTGGGAGGCACACAAGGGCCCGGGCGGTGCGTGGCAATGGCAGCCGAAGGACGGCGAACTGCAGGGGTCCGCAGAGCACGCACACGGCGAAGAGAAGGGCGCGACGCCGATGATGCTCACGACAGACGTCGCGCTCAAGCGAGACCCGGAGTACCGGGAGATCCTCGAGCGGTTCCAGGAGAACCCGATGGAGTTCGGAATCACCTTCGCCAAGGCGTGGTACAAGCTCATTCACCGCGATATGGGCCCGCCGGAGCGGTTCCTCGGCCCGGAGGTTCCAGACGAGACGATGATCTGGCAGGACCCCATCCCCGACGCCGATTACGAGCTCATCGGTGACGAAGAGATTGCCGAGCTCAAAGCGGAGGTCCTCGCGTCTGACCTCTCGACCCGACAGCTCGTCAAGACCGCTTGGGCGTCGGCGTCCACGTACCGAGACAGCGACAAACGCGGCGGCGCCAACGGCGCGCGGATCCGGCTCCGACCACAGCGAGACTGGGAGGTAAACGAACCCGAGCAACTGGCGACGGTTCTGGATACGCTCGAGGAGATCAAATCGGAGTTTAACGCCTCTCGGTCCGATGAGGTACGGGTTTCGCTCGCCGACCTGATCGTGCTCGGCGGCAACGCCGCCGTCGAACAGGCGGCTGCCGAGGCCGGCTACGACGTCGAAGTACCCTTCGAACCGGGCCGTACGGACGCCTCACAGGAGTGGACCGATGTCGAGTCCTTCGAAGCGCTGAAACCGAAAGCCGACGGGTTCCGCAACTACCGCTCCGAGGAGGCAGAACGCCCGGCCGAAGAGCTGTTGGTCGACAAGTCGGACCTGTTGAACCTGACCGCACACGAGATGACCGCACTCGTCGGCGGTATGCGCGCGCTGGGCGCGAACTACCGAGACTCCGAACTCGGCGTCTTCACCGACGAGCCCGGGACGCTGACCAACGACTTCTTCGTGAACCTGCTCAGCATGGAGTACGAGTGGGAGCCGGCCGACGACGGAGACGAGTATGAACTGATCGACCGCCAGACCGGCGAGGTCGAGTGGAGAGGCTCCCGCGTGGACCTCGTTTTCGGCTCGAACGCCCGCCTTCGCGCTATCGCCGAGGTGTACGGCGCGGGCGACGCCGAAGAGACGTTCGTCGAGGATTTCGTCGACACTTGGAGCAAGGTCATGAGCCTCGACCGCTTCGACCGAGGGTAGGCTGATACGGACGCGATCACGGCGGTTCAGCTTTTTTCTGTCACTGAGACGCCGTCGAAAGGACTCATCACCACACCGGCGCGAGCAGCAGCGCGACCGTGACGGAGATGAAGACGAGCTTTAGCCCGGTGTTGACCGCGATCACCTTCGTGCCGAACTCGGCGCCCCAGATCCCGTACTGAAACGGGATCGAACGCCGGAAGGTGGAGACGGCAAATGAGAGTATCCCACCGATGAGCAGCGTCGCAACGGCGGTTCGGGTGGTGAATATCCCGGCGTCCACGCCGGCGAGGGTGACCGCACCGGCCGTCGTGTCGAGCGTGTAGACGGCGACGACGGGAACCGCGGCGCCTGGGAGCCCGAGCAGCCCGGTGATCGGTTCGGCGACGCTCGTTAGCGATTCCACGTCGTAGTAGGTGACGAAGGCGATGACGAGCGTGTACACGATCGCGAGCCGCGGGACGATCCGGCGCAGGGTCCCCCACGACTTCTCGGCGGCCGCGCGAACGCGCTCTCGGCGGCTGCGGTCATCGGCGTCGGGTCCGCTCGCGTCGACGTCGTCGAGCGCGTCGCGGTTCACGTTGCGCTCGGAGAGCAGGACGCCGCCCGCGAGCACGCCCGTGACCGTGATCGCTAGTGCGATGCCGGCTCGCGCGGAGACGTAGACGGTTCCCGTCCGGAGTCCGAGGATCGGGATCAACACCGGAACGTAGTAGGTGAACACGTGCTGGACGAACCCGAAGAACGTGTTTATCGTCACGGCGACGAGCGTCGCGCGGTCGTCGAGGAGCCCAGACTCCCGGTACTCCGCGAGCGTCGCGTATCCCGCGGTCGTCGAGGCCGCGGTCGTCAGGATCGCCGTCCCGACCTCGTCCGGCAGGTTCGCGGGTCTGGTGAGCCAGCCGGCGAGCCCCGCGACGTACCGGATCAGCCCGAACGCGACGGCGACGTTGGCGGCGAAGACGCCGGCCGCGATGAACGCCGTGATCCGGGCGAGCCGCGGCGCGACGTCGGCGAGCAGGGAGACGAGTTCGACGGCGACCGATTGCACTACCGACGGTACGCGACCGCGGACCTAATGGGCATCGGAACGGACCGCTCTGGGTCCCCGCCGTGTCGGTCGCCTCCTACCGCCCCTAATTAAGAGGGCCGGCGCCTAACGCCCCGCCGATGGCACCCGCGGACGACGACATCTCGATCGAGGAGAAGCGCGTGTACGCC
>CAZNOA010000045.1:0-11681 GCA_964574565.1 uncultured Halobellus sp.
GCTCCCAGTGGCCGCCGCTGATCTCGGTGATCTCGCCCAGCAGCTCGTAGCCGTACCGGGGGCGCTCGTCGAGCAGCTCCAACACGAGGTACGAGATCAGTCCCTTCGGCGGGCCGCTTTTCCGCATCGTTCCTCCCTTGCTGAGTCGCCGTGAAAGGGTTTCGGTCGCGGCAGCGAGCCGGCCGCCGCCCGCGACCCGCAAACCCCTAACCCCCGGCGACCCAACTCCACGTATGGTCGAGGCACCACAGACCGAAGAGGGGTGGTTCGCGCTGCACGACTTCCGCAGTATCGACTGGGACGCCTGGCGCGACGCCCCGGAACGCGAGCGGCGGCGAGCGATCGAGGAGGGCGAGGCCTTCCTGAAACGAACCGAACGGGTCGCCGACGCCGAGGAAGGCGACTCCGGGCTGTTCTCCGTGCTCGGGCACAAAGGCGACCTGCTGTTCGTCCACTTCCGACCGACGCTGGACGACCTGTCCGCCCTCGAGCGGCGGTTCGAGAACACGGCGCTCGCCTCGTTCACCGAGCGGACGACCTCCTACGTCTCCGTCACCGAGGTCTCAGGCTACGTCTCCGACGCCTACTTCGAGGAGGGTCCCGAGGAGGTCGACGAGGGGCTGCGTCGGTACATCGAGGGGAAGCTGACCCCCGAGATGCCGGACGACGAGTACGTCTGTTTCTACCCGATGAGCAAGCGCCGGGGCGAGGAGTACAACTGGTACGACCTCTCCTTCGAGGACCGGGCGGACCTCATGGCCGGTCACGGCGAGGTCGGCAAGGAGTACGCCGGCAAGATCAAGCAGGTGATCGCCTCCTCCGTCGGCCTCGACGACCACGAGTGGGGCGTCACCCTGTTCGGCGCCGACCCGACCGACATCAAGGATATCGTCTACGAGATGCGCTTCGATCCCGCCTCCTCGCGGTACGGGGAGTTCGGGGAGTTCTACGTCGGGCGGCGGTTCCCGCCCGCGGACCTCGGCGCGTACCTCGCGGGCGAGACGGTCCCGACGGAGGACGAGCGCGACCACGCGCACGGCGGGGCAGCCCACCACGAACGCGGCGAGACCGCCCACGGCGGTGACGACGGACAGGGCCGCGGCGGCCACGACCACGCCGACGCGAGCGGCGGCGCGGCACGCGGCGATCACCCGCACGGCGAGGAAGAGGGCGGGGACGACGGCGATCACCCGCACGGGGAGAGCGGTTCGAGCGACGACGGCGACGCCGACATCCGGGGCGAGCTCGCGGACCTCGACATCTACGCGGGGAAGCCTCACGGCGAAGACGTGTACGCGACGGTGTTGTACAGCGAGGCCGACGTCGACGAGCTGTTCGACGAGGTCGAGGGGCTCCGCGGCAACTTCGACCACTACGGCACGCACGTGAAGACGGCCGTCTACGAGGGTCGCCACACCGACCGGGCCGCCGTCGTCTCCATCTGGGACACGGCTTCCGCGGCCGAGACCGCGGCCGGGTTCCTCTCGGAGCTGCCCGAGATCGTCGCCCGCGCCGGCGAGGAGTCCGGATTCGGCACGATGGGGATGTTCTACACGGTCAAACCCGATTACCAGGAGGAGTTCGTCGACACGTTCGACGACGTCGGCGGGCTGCTCGCCGAGATGGACGGCCACGTCGAGACCGACCTGATGGTGAACGCCGAGGACGTCAACGACATGTTCATCGCCAGCCAGTGGAACGCGAAGGAGGACGCGATGGCCTTTTTCCGCTCTGCGGAGTTCAGCGAGACGGTCCAGTGGGGTCGCGACGTGCTCGCCGACCGTCCGCGCCACGTCTTCTTGGCCTGACGGAGCTCGGCAGGGTCGACCCGACCCGTCAGGCGACCGCCGGTTTTTAACTCCCGTCTCGTCGAACGGGTGAGTATGTTCGACACGATCGTGGTCGCGACCGACGGCTCCGACAGCGTGCGCCGGGCCGTCGACGTCGCGGTCGACATCGCCGCCCGCTTCGAGGCCGAGGTCCACGCCGTCTACGTCGTCGACAGCGGCGAGGTCGATTCCACGCCCGACGAGGTGCGCGACGACCTCCGCGACGCCCTCGACGACCGCGGACGAGCGGCGCTCGAACAGGTCGCCGACGCCGCGAGCGCCCGTGACGCCGGTCTCGACGTGACGACGGAGGTCCGCGAAGGACGGCCGGCCCCCGAGATCGCCGAGTACGCGCGGACGATCGACGCCGACGTCGTCGCGATGGGGACGCGCGGCCGTCACGGCGAGAACCGCTTTCTCATCGGCTCCGTCGCCGAGCGCGTCGTCCGGACCTGTCCCGTCCCGGTGCTCACGGTCCGACAGCTCACCGACGAGGACCCGCGTCGCGTGACCGTCTGAGTCGGGCGCCGGCCGGTGGCGAGAGAACGGCGGAGTTTTCCCGCTGCCGCCCCGCTCGGGGGTATGGACGACGATCTCATCGACGAGGCGGAGATCCCTCGATCGCGGTACACGCGGCTCCCCGGTAAGGGGTTCTTCTATCCGGATTCGCTGGACGAGGAACGCGCCGAACAGCGAGCGAAAGCGGCCATCGAAGGCAGCGAGGCGGTCGTGATCGCCGACGGCGACGCCGACGGGCTCGCCTGCGCGGCGATGGTACGGGAGGCGTACGACGCCGCCCTCGACGTCGCCGACTTCGAGGCGGCCATCGCGGCGCGGCTGGGGGACGGCGAAGACGAGACGGACGAAGGGGACGAGACCGACGCCGGCGACGATCTCACCGCCGACGCACACGCCGAGTCCCCGGTCGGACTGATCGCGGCGGGGCCGTACTCCCTCGATACGTCGCTCGAGCGCGTGGCCGCGTACGCGGACGACGGTATCGACCTGTTCGTCTGTGACCTGTGTCCGGACGACTACGACTGGATCGCGGAGCCGCTGACGGCGCTCGCGGAGTCGACCGACTCGATCCGCTGGTTCGACCACCACCAGTGGGACGAGTCGACCGCCCAGGCCGTCCGCGAGCTCGGCGTCGACCTCGTGATCGGGGAGTCCGACGAGGAGTGTACCGCCGACGTGGCGCTCCGATCGCTGGACCACGCGTTCGACGATCGGTGGGCGGAGCTCGCCGACGTGACCCGCGACCACGACCTGTGGATCAAAGCGGACCCGCGCTCCGACGACTTGGCCGACTACTCCTACTGGGCCGGCAGCGAGGAGTACGCGACGGTCGTCGGTGCGTACGGCGCCGACCTGCCGGAGACCGTTCGGGCCTACGTCGCGGACCGCCGCGTCGAGAAGGAGGCCCGCATCGACGCCGCCGTCGACCGCGCGGTCACCCACGAGGTTGGCGAGTGGACCATCGCCGTCACCTACGGGCGGTGTTCCCAGAACGAGGTCGCCGAGACGCTCCGCGAGCGGGGCGCCGACGGCGCCGTCATCGTCAAACCCGCAGGCTCCGCGTCGATCCGCGGCTCAGAGGGGTTCCAACACGCCCACGAGGTCGCCGGAAAGGTGAACGGCGGCGGGCATCCGCAGGCGGCAGGGTGTAAACCCGACATCTACGACGACATGCTGGATTACGCACACCACTGGACGACCGAGGGGCAGGCGTGTCGACGGCTCATCCTCGCGGCGTTCGAGTCGGTCGCCGAGGAGGCCGCGGACGCCGAAGCGACGGCCGCCGAGGAGTGACGCGGCGCCGGTACCGGGAACTGCACCGAACCGTACTTTGATGCTCACCGGGACCGCTCGTAGACGCAATGTCGGACATCCTCGTCGCCGGCGAAACGCTCGTCGACTTCCTCCCCGATGAGGGAGCGGCTCTGCGCGACATCGACGGGTTCTCGCACCGTCCGGGAGGCGCACCGGCCAACGTCGCGGTCGGACTCGCGCGTCTCGGCGATCCGCCGACGTTTTGGACCCGACTCGCGGACGACCCGTTCGGCGACTTCTTACGCGAGACGCTCGTGAGCGAGTCGATTCCGCCGGCAGAGATCGAACGCGTTCCCGGCGAGAACACGACGCTCGCGGTCGTCTCGCCGCCGAGCTCCGACGACCGGCGGTTCCGATTCTACGGCACCGGCGACGCCACGTTCGGCTTCGATCCGGCGTCGGTACCGACGGCGACGCTCTCGTCCGTCTCGTGGGTCCATCTCGGCGGCGTGGCGCTCACGCACCCCCGTGGCCGGGAGGCGATGCGCGAGTTGGCTGCGGCGGCCGGCGAACGCGGCTGTACGGTGTCGTTCGACGTGAACTACCGGCGCGACCTCGTGGCAGACGAGGAGACGGACGCCGTGCTCGCGGCGCTGCGCGAGGTCGTCACCGCGAGCGACGTGGTGTTCTGTAGCGAGGAGGACGTCGCCGGAACCGGGCTCTCCTCACGATGGGGCGCGGGACTGGCCCGTGACCTCTGTGCGCTCGGCCCGCACACGGCCGTCGTCACGCTCGGTGCCGACGGCGCGCTCGTTGCCAGCACGCCAGACGCGCCGTGGGGCGAGACGACCGCTCGGCACGACGGGTTCGACGTGGAGAGCCGCGACACGACCGGCGCGGGCGACGCGTTCACCGCGGGGCTGATCGCCCGCCTCGCCGCGGCCGACGACGAGCCGGTACCCGTCGAGGACGCGCTCGCGTTCGCGAACGCGACGGCCGCGCTCTCCGTCCAAGAGGTCGGCGGGATGTCGGCGTTACCGACGCGTGCGGCGGTCGAAGCGTTTCTCAAAGAGGGGGCGTAACGCGTTCGTTTCTCGTTGACACCGAGCGATTCTGACGTCGACCTTACGACGAACTCGGCGACATCTGGATGTTGAGGCTCTTCTGGATGAGCTGGGTGAACGCCATCGAACACAGGAAGTACCAGACGATCCACATCTGTATCGGACCGATGATACCGGTTTCCCACGTGATGGTTCCGGCGAGGGGGACCACGAGCTCCTGGGCGGCGACCTCCGGGTACGCGGAGGCGGCCCCGCGGTAGCCGACGACCCAGAACATCCACAGGAACGCCGGGATCGTGAGGAACATGATCCACACCATCGGGCGGAACTGCTCTTTGAACATGCCGAGCTGGTCGCCCATCGCTTCCATCTGTTCTTCTTGGATGGCGTCGAGCGCCTCGTCGTCGTCCTGCTCTTTCGCCTGCTTCCGGCGCTCTTGGATGTCTTTCATCCGGTCCTGGTAGACGCTCATCTTCTCCATGTCCATGAGACCGGCGCGCAACAGGGTGGAGTACAGCCCCGTCGCGAGCGCGACCACCATGATCACGGCGTAGAAGGGCACTACGTTGAGAAGCGGCCCGAGGACGAGGTCGATGCTCCCGGCGATCGCGTTCCGAACCGGGGCGACCGCGTAGCCGACGAAGGCACCCAGCGTCGACACCGCGGCGATCTTGTCCCACTTCGTCCACGACGTCGTCTCGGGGGTCTCGAAGTCGCCGCCGCTCGTGAGGTCGTCGTCGTCTCCCTCTAAGGCGTCCTCGATACCCTCACGGTCGGCGATCGCGAACCCCGCCTCACCATCGATGAGAATCTCCTTCTCGATGAGGCGGCCCCACTGGCCGCTCGTGATCTCGTCGCGGACGTCGACCCACTGGACCTCGCCGTCGGCGGCGTGGTCGAGGACGACTTCGAGGGCGTCCCGCATCTCGCCGTCCTCGCTGACGAGCGAGCGGACTCTCCGTTCGACCTTGCTCATTACCGATCGGTTGGCAGCCGACGGTTAAGAACCTTGTAGAATCGCCGGCGGCCCGTCGCGGGTTTGCGGCCGCCGTGCCGCGGCTCCTCCGAACGGATCAGAGCGGACGTGAGCGGACCAACGCAGACTCGGTTACTCGTGGACCGCGTCCCGGATCCGGTCGAAGACATCGTCAGGAGCGGCCTCGCCGTCGACTTCGACGAGCGACCCCGCCTCGCGGAAGTGGCTGATGACCGGCTCGGTGTTCTCGTAGTACACCTCGAGCCGTTCGCGGGCGGTCTCTTCGGTGTCGTCGTCGCGCTGGATCAGGTCGCCGCCGCAGTCGTCACAGACCCCGTCTTCCGCGGGCGGCTGGAAGTCGACGTGGTAGTTCGCGCCGCAGTCGTCACAGACGCGCCGACCGGTGAGCCGGTCGACGAGCACCTCCTCGTCGACGTCGAGGAAGACGACGGCGTCGAGGTCGGTTATCTCCGAGAGGTACTCGGCCTGGTCGAGGTTTCGGGGATAGCCGTCGAGGACGAAGCCGTCCGCGTCCGTGAGCGCGGCCTCGACGATCTCGTTGACGACCGGGTCGGGGACGAGCTCGCCCGCCTCCATGAACGAGCGCGGCGTCCCGTACTCCGTCTCCATGTCCTTGTTCGCGCGGAGCGCGTCGCCGGTCGTGACGTGTTCGATCCCGTACTCGTCGGCGAGCTTCGAGCTCTGTGTCCCCTTTCCGGCGCCCGGCGCTCCCAACAGAAGGATTCGATGGCTCATACCGGAGCGCTCGCCCGCCGTACGTAAAGGCTTGAAGATCCCGGCCAGCATGGCGACCGATCCGAGGCGCCTGCGAACGACTCCCCGCCGGAGAACCCCCGACCACGCGTCGCTACTCGGTCGGCTCGGCGTCCTCGTTCAGCCGGAGCCCCATCTCCAGCTCGAAGCTCTCCGCGTTCGACGTCTCGAAGCCGATCTTCTTGTACAGCGACACCGCCGCGCGGTTCCACCGCTCGACGGTGAGCCACACCTTCTCGATCCCCTCGGCCTGCCCGTGGCCGAGCAACCCGCGGATGAGATGGGTGCCGATGCCGGCGCGCTGGTACTCCTGATGGACGAAGATGGCGAGCTCGTAGGCGTCGCCGTCCGGGACCAGCGTCGCGTGGCCGGCGACGTCGTCGCCGCACCACGCGATCACGTTGCGGCAGTCGTCCCCGAGGATCGCGTCCAGCCACTCTCGGATCCGCTCTTCGCCGCCGGGCGGGATCCCCTGTGCGCGGTCCGCCGGGTCGAAGGCGTCGTACATCGCGACGAGGGATTCGTATCCCTCATCGGTCGCCTCGTACGGACGTATCTCGACGCTCCGCTCCTCGCGGTCCGTGAACTCGAACGGAGGGACGGGGAACTCGTCCGCGACCGCTTCTGGGTAGCCTCGGTCGCTCATCTGACCAGCGTGACCGATGTCTTGGCGTTCAACAGTACGAACTCGGCTATCGATCCGATCGTGATCTTCCCCATCGGGCTCGTGTGGCCGCCGCCCAAGACGATCGATTCGAACGCCTCCGTCTCGGCGATCTCGACGAGGCGGCTCCCGGGGTCGCCCTCTACCCGTCGGACCTCGGCGTCGATCCCGGCCTCGTCGACGGCGGCTTCGGCTCGCTCGAGGATCTCCTCGGGGTCGACCGACGAGTCCGGGTTGTCCACGACCGCGACCGTGAGGTCGTCGTTCGCGACCGCGGCGCGCTCGACGGTCTGATCGAGCGCTCGGAACGAGTCGTCGCTGCCACCGATCCCGCAAAGCACCTTCATATCCCTCACGTCCACGCGCCGATATAAAAAGGGATCACCGGATGTGGGGGCACGGTCGGCGTCGTGGTCGTCGCTGGCGGTATCGCGGGACGTGTCGCCTGTGGCGTCGTTGCCGTCGCCCGCGCTGTCGCCGCCGGAGCTACCGACAACCCTTTTATTCGGCAGTCGGGTTCGTAAAGACATGAACGACCACACCGATCCCGAGCCGGCCGTCACCGACGGGGGATCGGAACGGTCCGGCAACGCGCCGGCCGACGACGAGCAGCCGGATCTGTCGAAAGAATCGCCGGACGACGCCGAACTTCCCGAGAGCGACGCCGCCGACACCAGTCCGTCCGCCGAGAGCGACGCTGCCGACGAGCCCAACCCGTCCGCCGAAGCGGACACCGTCAGCGACACCGCCGCCGGCGACCACACCGCCGCCGGCGACGACCTCCCGCCGGAGGTCCGAAAGTACGAGCGGTTCAAGAAGATGGACGGGGCCCGCTACGAGCGCGTCAACGAGTTCCTCCGCGACCGGACGTACATCACCGCTCGGGAGTGGGCGATCGCTCGCCTCTGTGCGGACTTCCGCACCGAGACCGGCGTCGAGATGACGAAGATCGGCGAGAACCTCCCCGAACTCGTCCCCTTTATGACCGACACGTACACGCCCCAGGCGGTCAATCAGGCGCGCTACTCCTTCGAAGAGAAGGTGACGAAGGCGGGCGCGACGTTCCTCTACGGCGCGATGTCCGGCTTCTTCACCGCGGAGGACCTAGACGAGATGATGTACGAGGTGACGGAGGTCGCGAAGTTCCTCCTCGAAGTCGAGGGAGTTGACCTCGACGTCGCCGACGAGCTGGAGGCCGAAGACCGCATCAGCGAGGTGATGCGCGAGGTGCGGACCTCCTCGGCGGACCTCCGCGGCGAGGAGGTCCGCTGTCCCGAGTGCGGACACGTCCACGAGCCGAGCGAGGAGTAGCCATGGAGCGATTCCCCGAGGGGCTCGGCGCCATTCCGGACGCGGTCGTGATCGTCGACGCGGACGGCGTCGTTCGCGCCGGCAACGCCAGCGTCGAGCCCGTGCTCGGCTACGCGCCCGACGAGCTGGAGGGGACAGACATCGGTTCGCTCCTGACCGATCCCCGTGGAAGCGGCGGCGGCGAGGAGTTCCGTCGATACGCCGCCGACCCCGAACCGCGGTCCTTGGCCGCGGGGATCGATCTCACCGCCCACCACAAGGACGGCCGCGACCTCCCCGTGACCGTCAGTCTGGGTCCGTTCGAGCGCGACGGCGAGACCCACCTGGTCCTCACGATCGTCGACGTCAGCGCTGAGCGCGCCGAGACGGCCGCGCTCCAGCGACGAACTCGGCGGCTGGAGGCGCTTCACGAGGCGACGCAGGGGCTGCTCAAAACCACGGACAGGGACGTCGCCGCCGAGGCCGCGGTCCAGTACATCGAGGAGGTCCTCGGCCACCCGGTCGCGGCGATCTGGCTGCACGACGAGGCTCGCGACCTGCTCGACCCCGTGGTCTGGACGGAGGCGGCCGACGAGCTCATCGGTCAGCACCCGCCGTTCGACGCCGACGAGCCCAGCATCTCGTGGCAGGTGTTCGAATCCGGGAAGCCGGAGTACGTCCCCGATACACATGCGGATCCGGATCAGTACAACCCCGACTCGCCGATCCGTAGCGAGCTGGTGCTTCCGCTCGGTCGATACGGTGTCATCAACGTCGGAGCCACCGAGGTGGACGCGTTCGACGACGCCGACCTCGCGGTCGCGCGCCTCTGGGCGGCGACCGTGACGATGGTGTTCGTTCGGATCGAACGGGAGCGCCAGCTCCGCGCTCGGGAGTCGGAAATCGCCCGGGAGCGGGACCGGCTCGCCGAGTTCGCGAGCCTCGTCTCCCACGATCTGCGGAACCCGCTGAACGTCGCGGCCGGGAATCTCGATCTGGTGCGTGACCGGCTCGCGGAACAGCGGATGGAGCTGGCGGAGATCGACACGGTCGCTCGGTCGCTCGATCGGATGGAGACGCTCGTCGAGGACATGCTGACGCTCGCCAAGCAGGGATCCGCGATCGACGAGACCGAGACGGTGTCGCTGTCGGCGCTCGTCGAGGAGTGCTGGACGAGCGTCGACACCGCGGACGCGGAACTCGTCGTGGCCGGGGATCTCCGATTTCAGGCGGACCGAAGCCGCCTCCGACAAGCCTTCGAGAACCTCTTGGCCAACGCGGTCGCTCACGGCGGCCCGTCGGTCCGTGTCGAGGTCGGCCCGCTGGCCGACGCGGCCGGGTTCTACGTCGCCGACGACGGTCCCGGAATCCCGGACGACATCCGCGAGACGGTGTTCGACGCGGGGGTCACGACCGACCCGGACGGGACTGGGTTCGGCCTGAAGATCGTCTCCGAGGTGGCCGACGCGCACGGCTGGTCCGTCTCGGTCGGCGACAGCGAGGACGGCGGCGCGCGCTTCGAGTTCCGCGGCGTCGATTCCGTCGATAGAAAGCCCTGAGCTGTCGGCAGGTAGCGCTGCGCCGTCGGGACCTCCTTCTGCGATGCGCGCTCTTCTCGCCCCGGCGATCGGTCAGATCGGCTCGAACGACGGTAGGTGCCGCGTCGAGATCCCGTCGTCGTCGACCACGACGTCGACGTTCGGCCCGCGGTCGGCGCTCGGCAGCACGGCTTCGATCCGCCCCTCGCTCGTCACGCCGTTTTCGGCCATCCTGGCGGTGATCCGATAGCTCCCACGCACGTCCGTGATACCGCGGAGTTCGAGCGCCGACTCCGGCTCGATCGTGACCGGCGTCTCGACGACAGCTTCCGTCTCCCCGCTGCCCGAATCGGCGCTCAGGTCGCTCCCGTCTTCGGCCGCGACCTCCCCACGAACGACGGTCATCGAGAGCTCCCGCGGATCGTCGGTGACGTTGCAGGTCCGGACCCCGAGCGGTCGATTCGTCGTCGCGTCGTCGGGGTGTTCCCGACCCTCGGCATCGACTCGCCGGCGAGTTACGTCCATCCGGAGCGTTCGCGCCGGTGTGACTGAGTACGGCGTCGGATCGCCGTACAGTTCACCGACGGACTGGCTCCCCGAACCGTCCTCGTGGGACACCGTTCCCGCGTGCTGAGCGGTCGCGTAGTGGTCGTCGACGTCGGCGTGGTCGAACGTCGCGACCGCGGTGACGCTCACGTCGACGGCCCCGCCCTCGACGTGGCGGTTGTGGACCCGGACCTCCTCGTACTCGGCGACGTACTCGGTGACCGTCTCGGGTGTCAGCTCGTTCGGACGGTCGGGGAGATCACGCAGCGACGCCTCGCTGCCGCCGCCGATGAGACCGGCACAGCCGGCGAGCCCACACGCCCCGCCGACCGATCCCGTGGTGCCGGCGAGAAACGTGCGCCTGTCCATGTCACTGTATTTTCATCTCCACATATAAATGGCAGCCAAAGAACAAGCGGCCGCTTGTGTGTTCAGTCGTCGGCGGAGGCGGTCTCGACCGCCTCATACCCGGGAACGGTCCCGTCGTCGTTCCAGCCGCGGATCGCGTAGTACTCCGAGAGCCCCTCCTCGAAGCCCTCGATCGCGTCGGCGTAGGGGAGCGTGTCGTCCGCCCGGTCGAAGCCGCGGGCGTTGTTGAACGCGCGCTCCAACTCGACGACGCGCGCGCCGAGCGACTGGAGGGTCTCGTACTCCGCCTCGAGGAGCGTCGCGAGTCGATCGTCGGTGACGACGCCCCGTGAAAACTTACAGATGACGGCGGAGTCGAGCACCGCGTTGCGGTTCTCCTTAGCCACGAGCTTCGGCGGCTTCCCCTCCAACCCGCTCGGATCGAGCGCTTGGTCCTTGTCGACGAGGGGATACTCGTACGGGTAGAACTCTCCGTACATATGGTCCGCGCCGCGGTTCGCCGTCGCGAAGCCGAGCCCCTGCCCGTTCAGCTTGCGGCCGTCGTGACCGGAAAAGGCCATCCCCTTCACCGTCCAATCTTCGGCGCCGAACTCCTCGCAGGCGCGGTGGACCCCCTCGGCGAGCTTGTCGCCGACGCCCTCGCGGTAGGCGATCTGTTCGACGAGCGACCGGACCAAACTCGCGTTCCCGAACTCGTCTTCGCTCTCTAAGAACATCGAGACGACGTCGCCACAGGAGATGGTGTCCATACCGAGCTCGTCGCACAGCTCGTTCGCGGCCATCACGTCGACGATGTCGTCGATGCCGGCGTTCGACCCGAACGCCATCACGGTCTCGAACTCCGGCCCCTCCGTCTCG
>CAZNOA010000046.1:0-11051 GCA_964574565.1 uncultured Halobellus sp.
CGCCGCAGCTGAACGAGTCGGGGATCGTCCCGATGTTCGTCATGTAGATGACCCGCGCGAGCCGCCCGCGCTTCCCGACGAGCGTCTCGCCGACGGGGTACTCCTCGTGGTGGTGGGGCCCGTCCGACGGGTCGTTCTCGTCCCGCCAGACCTTCGGGTAGACGTTCTTCTCTTCGAGGCCGTCGTAGTCGGCCGTGAGGTACCGCATCAGCCGCTCGTACTCGTCGTCGTCGAACGCGCGGTATGGGTGCGCGCGACGGAGCACCTCGCGGACCTCGCGGTCGGGCCGGACGCGGTTTATCGCCATCCCGTACACGTGCTGGGCGGCCACGTCGTAGGCGCCCTCCGGGAGGAAGACGCGGTCGACGAAGCCGTCCGCGGCCCGTGCGAGCATCGTCGCGCACTCGATCAGCTCGTCGCGGTCCAAGGCGAACACCCGCCCCTCGACCGTCTCGCCGGGGCTGTGTCCCGCGCGGCCGACGCGCTGGAGCAGCGCCGCGACCGACTTCGGTGAGCCGACTTGGACGACCAGATCGAGGTGGGGCATGTCGATGCCGAGCTCGAGGCTGGTCGAGGTGGTGACGACGTCGAGCGTCCCCGTCTTCAACCCCTCTTCGATCCGGGTGCGTTGGCCTTCGCCGAGGCTACCGTGGTGACAGCCGGAGTTCGACTCGTCGTAGTCGAACCGCTCGCGCAGCTCGTGGAGGGTGCGCTCGGCGCCGGACCGTGAGTTCGTGAACACCAGCGTGTTCTCGTGGTCGGCGATCAGCTCGTCGAGCGCGTCGTAAAAGCGGTCGGTGACGACCGACCGCGGCGTGTGGATCAGATCGGCGGCGGGGGTTCGGAGCCGCAGGTCGAACTCGCGGACGAACCGCGCGTCGACCAGCTCGTACGGGCGCGGTTCGAGCCCCGTCGGGTCGCCGGTGTCGCCCGTGACGCGCTCGCGACCGACGAGGAACTCCGCGACCTCGTCGAGGGGTTCGACCGTCGCCGAGCAGCCGATCCGCGTCGGGGAGCCGTCCGCGAGCTCGGTCAGTCGCTCCAGCGACACCGCGAGGTGGGTGCCGCGCTTGTTCGCCGCCAGCGAGTGGATCTCGTCGACGACGACGTACTCGACGCTGCGGAGCTTCTCTTTGAACTTCGGCGAGTTGAGCAGGATCGCCAGCGTCTCCGGGGTCGTGTTGAGCACGTGCGGGGTCGCTTCGAGCATTGCCTGCCGGTCCGCACTGCTCGTGTCGCCGTGGCGGATCGCCTGCCGGACACCGGGGTCCGGCTGCGGGTCGCCGTCGCCATCGCCCTGGTCTCCGACGGCGTCGCCGTCGTTTGCGGCGGCGATCTCGGCGGCGATCCCCTCCAACGGCGCTTCGAGGTTCCGCTTGATGTCGTTCGCGAGCGACTTGAGCGGCGAAACGTACAGACAGTAGACGGCGTTTTCCAGTTCGCCGGCCCGCTCGCGCGCGAACAGGTCGTCGAGGACGGCGGTGAAGGAGGCGAGCGTCTTGCCGCTGCCGGTCGGCGCGGCGACGAGGCAGTTCCGTCCCCCGTCGACGTGGGGGATCGCCTCGCGCTGCGGCGGCGTGAAGAAGCCGCCGTTCTCGCCGACGTACCGGCCGAACTCGTCGACCCACCAGCGGCGGACGGGCGGCGTCAGCCGTTCGAGGACGTCGGCGTCGGGCAGCGGGACGGTCTCCGGGTCGAACTCGACGGTCGGGGCGTCCTCGCCGTCGAACCGCTCCACGAGGAGATCCCGCGGCGACGGTCCCGTCGCACCGCGATCCGTGAGTTCGCTCACTACCGTACGCGTGGGTCCGACGAGGGATATCGGTTGCGTCGACGGGGACCCTTCCGCCGATCGCGTCGCTCTTCACTGACCGCCCGAGCCCGACCATCACGCGCGCCCGCCGGACTCGGCGAGATGAGTGAACCGGCCCGCTTTTCCGACGGCCGCACGTGGCCGCTGACGTATGAGTGGATCCCTACCGCCGGCGGAGCGAGAGATCGACCGGAACCTCTTCATCACGGTGTCGGGGCCGCCGGGGTGCGGCGCGACGACGCTCGTCGAGGGGTTGGCGGAGGTCCTCGACTGCGGCTACGTCTCCGGCGGAGAGCTGTTCCGCGAGATCGCCGCCGAACGCGACATGAGCCTCTCACAGCTGATCGCGGAGACGGGCGAGTCCGAGGAGATCGACCGCGCGCTCGACCGGCGGCTCCGGACCATCGCCGAGAAGTGGGGGGCCGCGAACAACGCGTTCGTCCTCGAATCGCGGCTCGCCGGCTGGATCGCCGGCAACCGCGCGGACATCAGGATCTGGCTCGACGCCCCCGACGAGGTGCGCGCGGACCGAACGGCGAGCCGCGAGGAGATGACCTCCGAGATGCAGGTCCGTGAAGTGATAGAAGAGAAGCGGTACCGGTCGTACTACGGGATCGACCTCTCCGACCGATCGATATACGATCTCGTTATCAACACCGGCCGGTGGGACGCCGACGGAACCCTCGCGTTGGCGCTGACGGGAATCGATCGGTACGACGTCGAATCGGACGAAGGCGCGTTCGACACGCCCGACTTCGATATCTGAGCGGTCGGCCGGCCGACGCGCGTGCTTCGGCGTCGCACATCCAGCGCCTTTTTATACGGAATCGGTACCTTCGAACGGTATGGCGCTCGCTTTCTCCGCCGGATCGATCGCGGTCATCGCCGTCGTCGTCGTGGTCGCCGGCGCCGTCAACGGCGTCGCCGGGTTCGGCTTCGCGGTCGTCGGCACGATGGCGCTCGCGACGGCGCTCGATCCGGCGGCCGCGGTCGTGTTCATGATCCTCCCGATACTCGCGGTGAATCTCGCGCTCGTCGGCGATCTCTCCCGCGAAGAGCTGCGGAGCTGCGGCAGCCGGTTCGCCCCGCTTCTCGTCGCCGCGCTCGTCGGAACGATCGCGGGGATGGTGCTCTTAGACCGGCTTCCAGAGGCGCCCTTGCGGGTGCTCCTCGGACTGGTCTCGATCGGGTTCGTGGCGACGGCACAGCGGATCGTCCCCCTGCCGACGCTGTCACGCGCGAAAGACGAGTGTTTCGTCGAGACGCCGCTCGCGATGGGCGCCGTCGGCGGCGTGAGCGGGCTCCTGTTCGGCGCGACGAACGTGGGCGTCCAGATCGTCGCGTTCGTGCGGAGCTGTGACCTCTCACACGGGCTGTTCGTCGGCGTCGTTGCCCTCGTGTTTGTCGGTATCAACGGCCTCCGCGTCGTCGCCGCGGGCGCCCTCGGGCTCTACCCTGACGTGTGGCTCGCCGGCGCCTCGCTGGCGGCCGCGATTCCCGCGGTCGTCGGGGTCGTCGTCGGAAAACGGCTCCGCGGCCGCGTAAGCGAGCGACTCCGGCGGACCGTCGTTCTCGGACTGCTGACGGTCATCGGCGTGCGGCTCGTGCTCGGCGGGGCGGGCGTGGTCTGAGGCTCACCGACTCACTCGGGTCCTTTGCCGTCGCGAAACGCGTCGAGCGTCCTGGTCGCGACCGGCTTCGTCCTGTACCGCGAACGCATCTACGAGCGCCGCGGCGAGTACCTCTACCGCACGGTCCGGAGCGACGACGCCGTGCTGGTCCCGCTGTGGGAGGAGTCGGCCGAGCCGATCGCTCACTTCGCCGCCCGGATCGCCGGCGCACACGACGCCGGCAAGGTGGTTCTCGTCGGCGCCGCGGAGTCGCCACGGGCGGCGACGACGACCGTCGAGTCCACCGGTTCGGTCGCGGCGGACGACGGGCCGATCGACGGGAGGGCGACGGGTGTCGACGCGACGGTGGAGACCGTCGACCGCTTGGAACGGGTGGCGTCGGCGCTCCGGTCCGGATACGACGTCGACGTCGAAGTCGCCGTCATCCAGCCGATCGACCGCGCCCGGGACGCGCTCGCGGTCGCGTCGGACACGGGCTGTGACCTCATCGCGGCTCCGTACGATCCGGCGGATCCGACCGCGCTCGAGGCGCTCTTTCAGGGAGGGACCGACGTGATCGGGCTTCACTCGAAGAGCGACCGAACCGCGTGGGACGACGCGCTCGTCGGGATCCGGTCTCAGAACGGGACCGGTCGCGCATCGATCGACTTCGCGACCCGAGTCGCGACCCGCGTGAGCCTGTGTCACGCCGTCGCCGACCCCGACGGCCGGCGAGCCGCCGAACGCATGCTGGACACGATGGCCGACGCGTTCACGTCGCCGACGGAGACCCGCGTGACGACGCGACCGATCGTCGAGTTTCTCGACGACGCGACAGCGGAGTACGACCTGATCGTGGTCGGTGCGAGCACGGACCGATCGACCGTCTCACGAGCCGTGACACCGCCGACGTACCGCGGTATCGATCCGAAGTGTGACCTCGCCGTCGTTCACCTCGCTGACCCGGAATCGGGCCCGAACGAAGGGGACAGCGTGACCGCTTAGAACGTGATGATCTCGTAGTCGTCGTCGACGAGCGAGCGGATGCTCGGGTGGCCCTCGTACTCGTCGAGGGTGACGAGGCCGGCGTCCGCGACGGCGTCGTCGACGCCGAACGCGCCGGAACAGTAGTCACAGACCGCGGCGTCGTCGCGGACCGCCGCGTACAGCTCGTGATAATCGCTCTCCTCGTCTTCGAGCTCCGGAATCCACTGGGTGCCCGCGCCGTCGAAGATGAGTTCGAGGTCGTCACCGTCGGTCTCCGCGAACTCCTTTGCGGCCTCCAGCGCGTTCGCCATCCGACCGTAGTCCGCGTGCGACTCGTTGCCTGCCAGAATCACGACTGCTGCTTTTGCCATTGTGTCGCTACGTACCCGACACTCGTACTAAAACCCCGCCGCGGATGTGTGTCCCCGACGCCGATCCGGCACGTCAATACACGGCATACGCGTTCTGTCGATCAGCCGCGGCGGTGGCGGTCGCGACCGCCGCCGCGTGTGAACTGTCCGGAGAAGGCGCGATCGACGACCTCCGAGAGCGCGGGGTGAACGTGGACGGCCCTCCGAATGTCGGCCACGGTGCCCGACCCCGCACGCATCGCGACGACGACCTCTTCGATCAGGTTCGACGCCTCGGGACCGATGGTGTGACAGCCCAGTATCTCGCCGTCGAGGTCGATGATCGCCTTCACGAACCCCTCCGCGTGCATCGCGCTCCCGCGGGCGGTCTTTGTCGTAGGCGTGCGTGCGGGTGGCGTACTTGCGGTCGGCCGCTCGGAGGTTGCGCTCGCGTGATCCCACCCCGGCCACTTCGGGCGAAGCGAAGACCGCGAACGGCATCGCCGAGTAGTCGATCGGTTCGAGGTCGCCGTCGAGGAGGTTCCGGATCACGCCCTTCGCCTCGCGGTTGGCGCTGTGTTTCAGCAGGTACTCGCCGACGACGTCGCCGGACGCCCACACGCCCTCAGCCTTGCAACTTCAGTAAGGTCCGGAAGGATCGCGGCGAACGCGGCGACGAGTGCCGGCGCTCCCCGTGGGGGGTACCCGTGCCGGACACGCGTGCACCCCGCATAACAGAGGTATCCGATGACGGGACGGACGACCGGTTGCATCTCTCGTATCCGCCGCGAGGGGGCGTTGAGAGCGTATTCTCGCCGGACAGCGAGCGCGAGACGGACGCTGATTTCGGCTCGCGCTATCCGGAGCTCGTTCGCTGGTCGGGATCGGAGACGACTTCGTCGTCGGGCGGATCGTAGAGGGTGACCCAGTGATCGGTGTAGCGGGCCTCGTGTTCCTTTGCCTGTTTGTGCGCCGCCACGCAGTCTTCCAACCACCGGTCGAGTTCGCAGTCGTTACAGCGGATTCGACACGTCATATGGTAACATATAACTTGAAAGAGAATCAATCTGACGGCAACCGGTTGACAAGCGGTTAACGGGCCGGAGCTGTCCGCCCTCGGAGTAAGTTCGGATAAGCCGTTGGTCGAGTAGAGCGACTCCGCCGAGGGAAGCGACCACGCCGATGGGGGATTTCTCACGCTCGGTCGACCACGAAGCGGTCACGGCCCGGGATCCCGACGCGAGATGAAAACGGCCGACCGGAAAGAGCGGCCCCTCAGGCGTCGGCGGCCGCGCCGGTCTCCAACTCGAAGTCCCACTCCTCGTAGCCGCCGGCCATGCTGGCGACGACGACGTCGTCCGCGACGCCTTCGTAGCTGCTGATCAGCATGGCGGCTTGCTTCGACGACTCGCCGATCGGACACGCACACACCACGTCGGTGTCGTCCCAGTCGATCTCGGGCACCTTCGCGGGGAGGTTCCCGAGCGGGACGTTGATCGCGCCGGGGATGTGGCCCTGTTCGAACTGCGCCGGCGGGCGCGTGTCGATGACGCGGATGTCGCCGCGTTCGACGCGCTCGTTGACTTCCTCTGGGGTGAGTTCCTCGACCATGGTTACTCCCTCCGCGTGAGGGTCCGGTAGCGACCGTCGCCGGAGTTCCACACCTTCCCGGTCGCGTTCCGCAGGACCGTCTCGGCAGTCCTCTCGACGGATTCGGTGGGCATCTCGACGACGTCGCCCCACGATGGTTGCCTCATACCGATACATTGTCGTCTCCCCCCGTAACGCCTTTGATGACCGACAGGCGTCTCTCGAATCTCGGACAGGCCACCCAGACATACGGCTGACTCTGGTCAAAAACGGTGTTTTCACCGGGGCGGTCAACCCGCGAGCGACGGGAGGGATGGACGAGTACGCCGTCGGAGAACCGACGGGAGTCGAAACGCCGCCGGTCGAACTCGATCCGCGGTGGACGCGGACGCGGCGAGATACGCGAACGCGACGCGTTTCGAGATCCCCGTTGGGAACGGCTGTCCGGTGTGCACCTTCTCGGCATCGAATCGGTTCACGACGTCGAGTACACGGCTTCCTGTTCGATCGACGTCGGCGATGACGGCGATGAGCGAACGGAGACCGAAGCCGACGACTGACTGTTCGAGGCGCGCTGCCGCTGGCGCGATCGGGGCGCGCTTCCGTTACAACCGGTCGAGCGCCTGGTCGAGGTCGAACTGCTGGGTCGAGTCGGCCGTTCCGTCTCCACCGTCGCTCTCCGACTGAGAGCGGCGCTCGATCAACTGCACGAGTTCGTGGTCGATCTCGTCGACGGTAACGCTCGCGTCGAACCGCTCTGTGTCGGTCGCGTACCCCTCGAACGGTTCCACGCGCTCGACGCCGTCGACCGTGTGCTCGACGATCAGACAGACGGTCTCGCGGAGCCGGTCGGTCGTGTCGGCCCAGCCGTCGGGCGGGACGCGAGGGAGTTCGCGCTCGCGGAACTCCCACGTGCGTATCGCTATCTCGCGGTCGGTCGCCTCCATCCTTGTCCGGAGGGACGGTCCGTTTCGAGAAAGGCGTTCCGCGTTGAGGATCCGTCGCGCGGGCCGAAACGCTGACGATCCAGCACGCGCAAGGAGTAGCGTATGAGTGCAACGGACAGGGAGCCGCCGACGCTCTTCGTGGTTCGCAGCGAGGTCGATCCGGACTGCGAGTACCACTGTGACGCGCTGTCGGCGTGGTTCCCGACCGCGACCGAGATCGACTTCGTCGCCGGCGAGCGGGTCCCGCTTGCCGAGGCCGACGGCGTCGTGTTGACGGGCAGCACGGCGGGCGTCTACGAGTCCGAACGCCGCCCGTGGATCGCCGACCAAGAGGCGCTGGTTCGCGAACTCGTCGAGCGACGGATTCCGACGCTGGGCGTCTGCTTCGGCCACCAAGTGGCGAACGCCGCGCTCGGCGGAACCGTCGAGCGGATCGGGACGACCGCGACGCTCGTCGAGGCCGACCTCGGTGAGGACCCGCTGTTCGACGGGGTCGAACCGGTCGTCGTCTCGCTGCACGGCGACGCGGTGACCGAGTTGGGCGAGGGGATGGAGGTGATCGCCTCGGCGGACCACGCGTCGGTCTTCGCCACCCGCCATCGGAGCGCGCCGCTGTGGACGGTCCAGTTTCACCCGGAGATAGCGGCCGACCACCGCGAGTCGCTGACCGAGCACGTCGACTGGGACCCACAGCGGTTCTCGTTCGCAGAGACGACCCCGGGACGGGTGTTCGAGAACTTCGAGGCGATCGTGGCTGACCGCACCGACGCGGGAACGACGGCCTGAGTGGTCAAGCGGACGAGCGGCCGACCGGAGGGACTGACCGCGCCCGGGGAGGGGGGCTCGTTCAGCGTTCGCTCCGGACGACGACAGTCTCCTGTTCGAACCCCCCCTCGTCGCCCTTCCAGCGCCACGAGCCGACGAAGGGGTAGCCGTCGAGCGCGCAGATGACGTACGAGCGGTCCGGCCACGTCGCCCGCGCGGCGTCGGTCTCGCTCGGCTCCGTCGGCCCGATCGGATGCGAGTGGTAGAACCCGACGAGGTCCAGTCCGTCCTCCTCGACGGTCTCCATCAGTTCGAACTGCTCCTCGGGGTCGATCAGATAGCGGATCTCCGGCGTCTCGGCGACGTTCTCCGCCCGGTAGGTCCGCGTGACGACGCTCGGCTCGCCGTCGGTGCCGCGCGTGCCCGCGAGTACGCCGCAGACCTCTGCCTCCCCGCCCCCGTACGCGTGGTACACGACGTCGTCGTAGGTCGCGCGAGTGAACTCGATCACGTGTCTACCCAGGCGGGAGACGTTCATAACTCCGTCCCGAGCGACAAGCCGCTCGCCGCGTCGGAGATACCGGCAGTCGTTTGTCGCCCGGCAAGCCTTTTGAAGCGGCTGCGGGAATAGGGACGTATGAGCGACGCAGCGGCCGAACGACCGTCACCGACGGCGGAGGACGCGCTTCACACGACCCTCGATATGCCGTTCGACGACGCCGTCCCCTTCGTCCAGATCGAACACGAGCTGGCGGACTTCGAGACGGTTCGCGTCACGCGGCTCGACCAGATGATCGAGGGGATGCTCGGTCACGACGACATCGAGCGGACGGCGCTCATCGTCGTCTGTCATCCCGAGATCGCCTTCGACGCCCTCGAGATCGACCCGACGCTCGCGGGGATGCTCCCGTGTACGACGATCGTCTACGAGCGCGAGGGCGACGACCTCGTCCACGTCCACCACGTGTCGGCGACGAAGGCGATTCGCGACCTCGGCTGTGCGCCGGCCGACGCCGACGTCGCCGTCGACGAGCTGGTCGAAAAGACGGGCGAGTTGATGACGGTCGTTTGGGAGAACATCGAGGAGCACGGGCAGGCGTGAGCTCTTCCCGTTGTGAGGCGTAGCCCCCTCTCGACTTCCGGACGCGTTCGAGGCCTGTTGCGCCGTGATATCGCTGATGCAGCCCTCAGACCCGCCGGATTCCGCCGTCGTTTAAATGACATGGTAAATAAAGGAATACTGACTAAACGCTGGCTGCCAACGCTGTTATATGGACGATTTAACCGCCTTTCAGCGTGACCTGCTGGTCGTGATAGCCGGGCTCGAGGAGCCCCACGGTCTCTCGATCAAGGACGATATCGAAGCGTACTACGAGAGCGAGATCAACCACGGCCGGCTGTATCCCAACCTCGACACTCTCGTCGAGAAGGGACTCGTCGAGAAAGGGGAGAAGGACAAGCGAACGAACCTGTACGCGATGACCGAGCGAGGAGAGCGGAGACTCACGGCCCGCCGAGAGTGGGAACGTCAGTACATCCCCGAGGAAATCGCCCGTCTGGCGTGACCGCGACGGTCGAACCGACGGGCGCTGTCCCTTCTGTGACTCGCCACGACTTATATATCCTCCACGCGCCGGAGGTGGCTTCGAACGCTCCCCGGCGTCGCGTACGGCCCGCCCTGAACCCGATGATCCGGGAAGAGGAGGGGGATCGGGTTGTCGTCGAGCGAGCGCGTCACCAGTTCGAGGTCGTCGGGGTCGTTCGCGTCGAGCGCGGCCAGCTTCGCGAGCCGGCTCACTGACACGTCTTCGCCGTAGGGGACCGTCCGGAGCGCCTCGAGGACGGCGCGGCGATCGGTCGGCACCGTGAGCCCGACGGCGACGGCGGTGAACTCGTCGGGCTCGCCTCTGAGGTAGTCGCCGACCCGGTCGAGGAGGTCGTGATCGCCGCTCGCGTCCGAGGGCGTCTCCGCCGGAAAGGAGACGGAGATGACGCGTCCGCCGGCGAACCCGATCTCCACGGCGCGGTCGATCTCGTCGAAGTCACGCGCGAAGACGCCGGAGATACTCTGCATACCCGTCGTTCGGCGGGGTATCGGATAAATCACGGGCACTACTCGTTCTGACGGGTCGGCGTCTGCGCCCGTCCGCACCGGACCACCTGGGCCATCGCCGGACGGGGGAGTGGCTACTCCGGCCCTGAAGCCGGGAGCGAAGCACCGTTCACGGGGGCTCTGAGTCCGATTCGGGCGCGGTTCGAGTGCGCGTCCGAGGAGACCCCGCAAGCCTTATGAACAGATACGTACATTAGTGTATAGTAATGGACGATCCAGACGAGTTGGCGCCGGCGGTCAGGTCGATCCTGTCGGCCGCCCGTGATCGGGCGGAAGCGGGCGCAGCGACCGGTGAGGAGCCCGGCGACGGCGGCGTCGACGTCGACCCGCACGATCTCTCCGCCGCGTTCGACGCGGCGGCGGCCGACGGGCGCGTTCCGCTCATCGCCGAGGTGAAGCCAACGAGCCCGACGACCGACGGCACCCGCGACGACGACCCGGTCGCGCTCGCCGAGTCGATGGTGGCCGGCGGGGCGGCCGCGCTGAGCGTGCTCACGGAGCCAGAGCACTTCGGCGGCAGCGTCGAGACGCTCGAACGCGTGCGCGAGGCGGTCGACGTGCCGGTCTTACGGAAGGACTTCGTCGTCAGGGAGCCCCAGCTCGACGCGGTCGAGAGCGACGTGGTCCTGCTGATCGCCCGGTTCGTCGGCGACGACCTCCCGGAGCTGCTCGCCGCCGCTCGCGACCGCGGCTTTCAGGTGCTCGTCGAGGTTCACGACCGCGAGGAGCTGGCGCGCGCGATCGACGCCGGCGCGACGGTCGTCGGCGTGAACAACCGCGATCTCGCCGAGCTGGTCGTCGACCTCGGAACCTTCGAGTCAGTGGCGCCCGAAGCCCCGGATGACGTGACCCTGATCGCCGAAAGCGGGATCGCGA
>CAZNOA010000047.1:0-10931 GCA_964574565.1 uncultured Halobellus sp.
CCGGACGCGACGGCGACCAAGTCGAGCCCGGCGTCCGCCCAGCCGTACGCGCTCTCGGGGAACCCGTACGACCGCGACGCCTCCTCGCTGATGATCGCGTAATCGTCGTTGTTGAGCGCGACGACGGTGACGTCGATCCCCTCCGCGGCGAGCGTGTGAAGCTCGTGGACGCACATCAGCAGCCCGCCGTCGCCCGTGAGCGCGAGGACGTCGCGGTCGGGGTTCGCGAGCTTGGCGCCGATTGCCGAGGGCAGACCGGTCCCCATCGTCGCCCACGAGCCCGGGTTGACGTACGACGAGGGGCCCGCGGCCGGAAACGAGACGAGCGTCCACAGCCGGAATCCGCCGGCGTCCGCGGTGACGACGGCCTCCTCCGGGAGCACCTCTCGAACTTCTCGGAGGACTTCGACCGATCGAAGCGGGCGGTCGGGGTCGTCGCCTGCCGTCTCGCCGGTGTCCGTCTCGTCGGTATTCGTCACGCCGCCGTTCGCCTCGCCTCGCCCATCACGGACAGACAGCGCCTCGAATCGCTCGCGGTCCGCCGACCGGACGGCGGCGGCGCGTTCTGCGCCCGATCCCGTGGACGATTCGGCCGCGTCCGCGTCGGCCTCACGGAGCCGCTCGTCGAGCGCCCGCAGGAACAGGTCCGCGTCGGCGACGACCCCGAAGTCGGTGTCGTAGCCGAACCCGACGTCGTCGCCGTCGAGCGTCACGTGAACCAGCGACTCCGGCATCGACACCGACCACGAGGCGGTGGCGACCGCGTCGAGATCCGAGCCGACGACCAGCCCGACGTCGGCGGTGGCGAGGAGCGCGCGGAGCTCGGTGCTCGAACCGCCACAGAGCACGCCCGCCGAGAGCGCGTGCGTCTCCGGCACCACCCCTTTTCCCTTGTACGTCGTCACGACCGGCGCGTCGAGGCGTTCGGCGGTCTCCCGCAGCGCGTCGCTCGCGCCGGCGCGTCGGACGCCGCCCCCTGCCAGGATGACGGGTCTATCGGCCGCGAACAACCGACCCGCGGCGCGCGCAACCGCGTCGGCCGACGGGTCTGGCGGAGCGCTGGGCGCTCGGTCGCCGACGGACGGCTGTGGCGTGCGGCTCGCGAGCACGTCTTTCGGAATACCCACCCTGACCGGGCCCTGTGGCGCTTCGCGGGCGACCCGGATCGCGTCGGCGACGGCGGGCACCGCGCCCGACGGCGAGTCGACGAGCCGGTTCTCCTTGACGACCGTGTCGTACGTCTCGGGGGGCGTCTCGTGGATCCCGTCACCGCCGCGGACCTCGCGTTCGGTCTCGACGGCGAGGTGGACGAGGGGAACGCAGTCGTTGAGCGCGTTTTTCAGTCCGTTCATCGCGTTCATGTCACCCGGTCCGGGGACGACGACGGTCGCGGCCATCGTTCCGGGGTCGCTCGTCTCGGCGTACCCCCACGCCTGATGGGTGACCGCGGTCTCGTGTCGCGCGACGACGAACCGCGCGTCGCGGTCGGCGAGGGCGCGGTTGAGCGGCAGCGTCTGTTTCCCCGGAATGCCGAACGCGGTGTCGACGCCGCGCTCGAGCAGGCAGTCGACGACCGCCGCTGCGACCGTTGGCGGTCGGCTTCCGTCTCCGTCGCCGTCGGTAGTCCGTGATCCGCCGCCGGTGGCCCGTGACCCCCCGTCGGCTCCATCCGTGTCCATACCGCGAGGTCGACGGAGCGCGTGTTGAAAGCTTCGGGACCCCAACGGCTACGTGAGTGGCCGAGCGCGATCGATCATGGTCGACATCGCGGTCCAGTTATACGCGCTGCGCTCGCTCGACGCGCCGGTTCCGGAACTCCTCGACCGGGTGGGTGCGGCGGGGTTCGACGGCGTCGAGTTCGCCTACCGCGTTCGGGAGTCCCCGATCGACGAGGTACTCGCGACCCTCGACCGCACCGGCCTCGACGCCGCGTCCGCGCACGTCTCGATCGCCGCGCTCGAAGGCGAGTACGCCGAGACGACGGCCTTCTACGAGCGGCTCGGCGTCGACACGCTCGTCGTCCCGTGGCTCGATCCGGAACACTTCGAGACGGCGAGTGCGGTCGACGCGGTCGCGGAGCGACTTGACGACCTCGCACGACGGCTCGCCGCCGACGGGTTCCGACTCGCGTATCACAACCACGACCACGAGTTCGTCACGGTCGATGTGGTGTCTGAGGGCGCCGGCGAAGTACCCGCGATGGAACGGCTCCTCTCTCGGACCGGCAGCGGCGTCGGGTTCGAGATCGACGTCGGGTGGGCGCTGGTCGGCGGCGCCGACCCGGCCGCTCTCATCGACCGGTTCGCCGACCGTATCACGCACGTCCACGCCGCGGACGCAGACGTCGGCCGCGGAGCGTCGGTCGCCCTCGGTCGAGGGGATATCGACTTCGACGCCGTGATCGCGAGCGCTCAGAGAGCGGACGCCGAGTGGCTGGTGTACGAACACGACGACCCCGACGACCCGCTCGACTCGATCGAACACGGGGCCGCCGCGCTTCGAGAGGCACTGCGCTGAGCGGATCGCCTCGAGTTCCGCCTCGATTCAGACCCGAACTGCACACGGCTGTTCGGGTTCGGAACGCCGGGAGCCACGGGGCGTGAACTCGTCGTGACGAACACAGTTATTTCACAATGCAGTGTCATGTGTCATCTATGCGCTTACCAGAGACTCGCGACCTGTTCGCGAGAAAGTTGGAGTTTCCGGTCTCACGAGAGACGGTGATAGAGACGGTCGGGGGCACGGAACTGACGCCTCCTGACGGAGAGAGCACGACGATCGGAACCGTCATCGAGCGGTCCGAGACCGACGCGTTCGGGTCGGCCGACGAGCTCTACGACACCCTGATGACGCTGGTCGGGGCCCAGTTCGTCGGACGGCGGTACTACGACGACCGCGGCGGGATGCCGAAGAGCGATGACGACGAGAGCGAGGTGAGCTTCTGATGGCGGTCACGCTGGTGTCAGGCGTCACCGGGGTCGGCCTCTCGAGCGTCTGTCAGACGGTTCGACGGCAGCTCGGGGACGGGTACAAGCTGATCAACTTCGGAGACGTGATGCTCGAACAGGCCGCGACGAGCGGCGTCGTCGCGGAGCGGAGAGAACTCGGCACGCTTTCGCAGACGCAGACCCGACGTCTCCAGCGGCGTGCTGGCGAGTTCGTCGCCGACGAGGCACGGCGGACGAACGTCATCCTCTCGACGCACCTCGCGGTGGAGACGCGGGCCGGCTACATACAGGGCTTCCCCGACGAAGTGCTCGACGACGTCTCGCCGACCACGTTCGCCCTCGTGGAGGCGAGCCCGGAGACGATCATCGAGCGCCGGCGGGACGGCGATCGGGACACACCGGCGGCCAGCGAGCGCAAAATCGCCTTCGAGCAGGACCTCAACCGGTCTGCCGCGCTCCAGATTGCGCGCACGCAGAACGCACCAGTTCGGTTCATCGAGAACGAGGGCAGCGTCGAGGAAGCCGCAGAGCGCCTCGTAGAGGCGCTTTGAAGCGGTAGATCGTCCGTTTCGGTGGTTTGTTTGTACGAAGACGGACGGACGACTAGCGGAGTTACTTCGCGACGTTCGTCTCGCGCACCCGCACGCCCTTTCGCGCGAGGTGTCGCATCTGCCGCTGGGCGAACTCCTCTTCGCCGGAGCCGCGAGTCGCGAGCACGTAGACGAGCGCGGAGCCCGTGGGGCGCATCGTTCGGCCGGCCCGCTGTGAGCCCTGTCGGCGGGAGCCGCCGAGCCCGGAGGCGACGATCGCGAGCTCGGCGTTCGGGAGGTCGATGCCTTCGTCGCCGACGCGGGAGACGACGAGGACGTCGACGTCGTCTCCACCGCAGGTGTTGTCCGCGTCGCGGGCCCCGTTTCCGCCGCTGGCGTCGTCCTCGCTACGGGAGTCGGCTCCGGTGTCGTCGGCCGCTCGGAACCGTCGGAACAGCTCCGCTCGTTCGTAGTGCGGCGTCTCCCCGCTTATAAACGGAACGCCGAGCGCGTCGGCGATCGCCTCCCCGTGATCGAGGTACTCGACAAAGACGAGCGCCTTCTTGTCGCGGTGAGCCGCGAGCAGGTAGCGGATCTCATCGATCTTGGCGGGATTCTCGGCGGCGACGCGTCTGCGTTCACGGCCGTCGGCCGCCGCGTACTCGTCGCGGGCCAGGTCGTCGCGCCACGGGACGTACCGGATCTCGACTTCGGGCTCCTGCACGAAGCCGGCGTCGAACAGCTCGTCCCAGTCGGCGCCGATCGGCTGGCCGATCAGCGTGTATATCTCCTCTTCGCTGCCGGTCTCGCGGACTGGCGTCGCGGAGAGACCGAGCCGGTGTTTGCTCTGCAGTTCGGCGGTCCGGGAGTAGACGGGGGCGGTGACGTGGTGCGCCTCGTCGAAGCAGATCAACCCCCACTTCCGGGAGTCGAACAGCGATCGGTGACGGTCCATCCCCGCGATCTGGTAGGTCGCGATCGTCACGGGTCGGATCTCTTTGGTCCCGCCGTGGTAGAGGCCGATGTCGGCGGGAGCGACCGTGGTGTGATCGAGCAGCTCCTCGCGCCACTGTTCGGCGAGTTCTCGGGACGGGACGAGGATGAGGGTCTCGCCGCCGACGGCCGCCATCGTCGCGATCGCGGCGACGGTCTTGCCGGAGCCGGGCGGGCCGACGTAGACGCCGGACTGACGATCGAGGAACGTCTCGACCCACGTCCGTTGGTAGTCGCGGAGTTCGGTCGTGAGTTCGAGGTCGACCGGATCGCCCGTCTCCAAGTCGCGGTCGTCTTCGACCGGGTATCCGGCGTCGTAGAGCGCGCGTTTGATCTCGGCGACCGCGCCCTCGTTGACCCACGCCTCGGTGTCCGAGATCGGCGCGCGAAGGTGGTCCTCGTCGAGGTGTTGGTCGACGACGTTGCCGAGCAGGCTCTCCGAGGCGGCCTCCAAGACGACGTAGTCGTCCTCGTGTGTGTACAGCCGGAAGCGATGCGCGCGACGCCACTGGTCGCGGATCCACGATTCGAGGTGGTCGTCTCGTCTGGGGAGCACGGACCGAACGCTCCCGATGAGGGCGTCGGCGTCGTCGAACGGGGCGGCCCACACGTCCTCCTGGCGGATCCGGTAGAGGTACCCGCGAGTGCCGGGTTCGGTGCCGGTGGTGTCGACGAGGTTCGCGAACTGCGAGAGCTGCGCGCGGGTGTACTGGGTCGGGCGATCGACGACGATCTCGCGCCGCTTCGGAAACGCGACGACCCGCTCGCGGCTCGCCAGCCGGCCCCAGTCGGTCGGGTAGAAGACCACGGGATCGCTTTCGACGTCGATCCGATCGACGTCGCCGCGATCGACCAACGCGCCGAGCGCGTCGCGAGCGGCCGCCTGCGTGGTTCCGAGCCGGCGGGCGACCTCGCTGGCGGTCGCGATCGGCCGCTCCTCTGCTTCGAGCGCCTCGTGGAACCGGTCGAGTGAGAGGTCGTCGTCGGTCTCACCGGTTTCGTCCGTCATTGCTTCCGTTTCGGCCGGCAGCGGGAAATGGATAGCGTCCGGGGACGGCCGCGACAGTCGCCGGTATCAAACGGGGATACGGAGGCCTGACGCTCGTCGGGAGAAAAGCGGACGGCGAACCGCCGTCGGCTACCGGCCGGACGGCCCGTGACAGCCGCGGGAGGTGATCGCCTCCTTCGACCGGAACCGGCAGCCGCAGTCCGTACACCGGACGAACGGCTCGCCGGGATCCGTCTCGAGACGGTGATCGCCGACGACGAACGGGCGCGTCACCGTGTGGGCCCTGATCCGGTCAGGAACCGCCGCCGAGGCGTCCTCGCTCAGCGCAGTGCGCACGGCGATGGTGTCGACGTCGACCGGGTCCCACCGCCGAGCGGCGAGCGCCGCCTCGCGGTCGGCGATCTCGGTCCAGCCGGTGACGACGACCGGTGAGTTCGTCTCGGTGTCGCTCACGACGACGACGAATCGGACCCCGCCCTCCACGAGGGCGAACCGCCAGCCGTCGGTGCGGTTCCAGCGGAGCTGACCGTGGCGAATCGCGTCGCTCACGGTTCTCGTCGACACGTACCGGCCGGGCTGTTCGAGTCGGTCGCGGAAGTGATCGGTGAGCGCGTACAGCCCGGGATCACGGATCGGGGGGTCTTCGGGCGTCCGGGCGACCGAAGATCGCGTGTCCCCGTTCGTCCCATGGCGTCGATATCCGTCGGTGTCGGCTCCGAGTGGGAGGGAGTCCGATCTCGGTGCCGCCTGCCGGCGAGGCCCTGCCGGCGCGGTCGTGGACGCGGTCCGACGCTCCGTCGATCCGGGACGAGGTGCCTCGCGGTCCCCCGGCCCGCCCTGTCGGGATGCCACTACGCCATCCTATAGAGCGCGCTCTTAAGTGTGTTACGGCGGCACAGGGGTGTGGCCGTGTGTCTTCCTCACCGTCGAGAGGCGTGGGATCGGCCTCACTGATGGCCGGAGACCCGAACCGGCTCGTACGGCTCTTCCAGCCACTCGATGTCGGAGTCCGAGAGCCGGACGTCGAGCGCCTCGACGGCGTCCTCGAGGTGTTCGACGCTGGACGTTCCCACGATCGGCGCGTCGACGACCTCCTTTCCGGCGACCCAGCGGAGCGCGATCTGTGCCATCTTCACGCCCTTCTCGTCCGCCAACTCCTCGACGCGGCGGTTGATCTCTTCGCCCCCGCCCTCGCGGTACGGACGCCCGAGCGCGGTCTCGTGTGCTCCGCGGGGCGTCGCGTCGTCCTGTTCGTACGGGCGCGTGAGGTAGCCCGCTCCGAGCGGGCTCCACGGAATCATGCCGATCCCCTCCTTCTCACACAGCGGGAGCATCTCGCGCTCCTCCTCTCGGTACGCGAGGTTGTACAGGTTCTGCATCGTGACGAACCGCTCGTATCCCTGCCGGTCGCTCGCCCGGAGCGCCTCAGCGAACTGGTGGGCCCACATCGACGAGGCGCCGATGTACCGGACGTCGCCGCGCCGGACCGCGTCGTCGAGCGTCGCCAGCGTCTCTTCGATCGGCGTGTCGTAATCCCAGCGATGGATCTGATACAGGTCGATCGTCTCCATGCCGAGCCGATCGAGGCTGTGTGCCAGCTCCTGTTCGATCGCCTTCCGCGAGAGGCCGCCCGAGTTCGGGTTCGACTCGTCCATCTCGCCGTACACCTTCGTCGCGACGACGAACTCGTCGCGGTCGTACTCGCCCAGCACGTCGCCGAGGATCGCCTCGCTCTCGCCGTTCGAGTAGACGTTCGCGGTGTCGAAGAAGGTGATTCCCAGCTCGATCGCTCGCTCGACCAGCTGGCGGCCCTCTTCGGCGTCGAGCATCCAGTCGTGCTCGCTACCGAAGCTCATGCAGCCGAGCGCCAATCGGCTCACCGTCGCGCCGGTGTCGCCGAGCGTCGTGTACTCCATACCGATCGGGCGACCGCCCGGGTATTAAAGCCACAGCGAGGGGTCGGGGTGGTGCTGACCCACAGCAGGGGGTGCGCCCGAGTAATGACCTCGTGGCGACGACGACTGCGTCGGTTTACAGCGCCGGCGGCTCGTCGAGACCGATGACGATCTCTTGGCCCTCCACGTCTTCCAACGCGGCGACCCGACCGCCGATCTCGATCCGGCCGTTTTCGGTCTCGACGATCAGCGAGGCAACCTCTTCTGTGTCTTCGAAGGCGATGTCGACGACGCGGCCTCGCACGGTCACCGATTCGCCCGTCTCGATGTCGCGTCCCTCGACCGTCGCGTAGAACTGGTCGCCCTCGTACTCCCGAAGGTCCTTGACCGCACGGCGGATCGAGGCGTATCGCCGGGGGAAGGGGCGGTCCGCCCCGTTCGTCGCGAGCGTCTCCGCGGTCGTCCACAACACGGTCCCGAAGAAGCCCGAAACGAGGAAGCCGAGCGCGGAGCGGTTGAAGATGACTCCGTACCGCTCGCGGTCGTCACGCAGCGCGTCCTGCGTCGCGTACACCGAGTACTCCCCGTCGCCGACGGCGAGAATCGGCGTCGTGATACCGCGGCGCGCCCGCGCGATGGTAGCCACCTCTTGGTAGTCGAACTCGTCCGGATCCGGTGCTTTCGCGGCTGGCGTAACGAGGAGCTCGACGCTGACGCCCTCTTTCACTTTCGCGGCGAGTTCCTCGCGGAAGCGGCGGAGGAGCCCGGGCGTCAACGAGACCGCGAGTTCGTACTCCGCGCCAGTGATGACTTCCTCGAGGTATCGCAGGATCGTCGAGCGCGACTTCACCAGCGACACCGCTTCGGTCTCCCGCGTGGGTGCGGTGTATCGGGCCTCCAACTCGTCGACCATCTCCGCGAAGGAGGTCTTGAGATCGCCGAACGCGTCCTCCGGATCGACGGCGACGATCTTCATCGGACGGGACTCGCGGAGCTCGACGAGCCCCCGATCGGAGAGGCTTCGGACCGTGTCGTACACGCGCGGCTGCGGGATGTCGGTTCTGTCTGCGATATCGCTCGCGGTCAACTCGCCGTGCTCCAACACCGCGAGGTACGCGTCGATCTCGTACTCGCCGAGGTTGAATCGGTCTCCAACGTGATCGAGGGTGCCCCGGAGATCGTCGGTCATGCGTAGACCAATACACCCCTCGGGTATAGGTTTTAACTATGAGTCGAGTTGCACGCGGTTACAAAGCCGCGTATCCGGCGAGGAGTCGCCGGGGTTGCCGTCACATGTACATCCGGTCGTAGCTGCCCTCGACCTCCCGTTCCTCGATCCGCTCGGCGAGCCCCTCGTAGTGGCGTCGGATCTCCGCGGCGAACTCGGCGAGCGGCTCCGAGTCGACGCCGAGGTCGTACGTCTCGTCGATCGTGTCGACGAGCCGGACCGCCGCCTCGATGTCGGGCGCCTGCGCGTGCACCGGGGTGATGAACACGCCGACGCCGAGCGGTGAGTCCATGCCACGCTCGAGCAGCGAGGCGTTCGTCCCGTCGAGGAACCCCGCTTCCATCGGCGGGACGTCGACATCGTCGCCGAGCCGAGACGTCCGGTAATCGTCGGTGGCGATATAGAACGTCCGGTGCGCCTCGGGGCCGTGTGGAATCGGAACCCCGGCGAGTACCGCTATTTCCGAGACGTCCGCGGCCTCGGTCCAGTCGAGGATCGACGTGGCGAGCAGTTCGCCGAGTCCGGGGGGGACGAACTGTTCGGCGACGAGGACGGTGACGTCGACGTCGTCCCCGGAGTAGATCCGGATCGGATGCCGCGGTCGGCCCTTCGCGAACGGTGTGATCGACGGGAGCCCTTCGGTACGGATGTGGCCCGTCTCTTCGAGCTCAAGCTTGTCGATGAGGTAGTCGACGGCGGTGAGTCCCGCGAGTCCGAACGCGGAGAACCCGGCGATGACGACGTCGTTCGGCGACGACTCGTGCGTGACGCTGAACGTCGGATGCGGATGCGTGAAATCGGGCATACGCGCTGGTTCTCTCGGACAGGTGTTAGTAATTTCCACGTGGGGTCAGGTTGGCGTGGACGCAACTCCCGAATCGTGCGCTCAGAGGGCACCCGAGGCGGTCATCCCGGACCGGAACGCGACGAGCGGGCCTGTGTCAACGGCCGTCGGTAGTTGCCGTATCTGATACGTGGGGAGAAACCCTTTTTCGGGTGGGCGACGGCGGCTTTGCTATGACACGCGTCGGGAGGATCGTTTTGAACACGGACGGCATTCTCCCCATCGGGGACTGGATCGCCCGTTTCGTGGACGCTCCGGGGTCGGGAGCCGTCATCATCGCCGTCTCCGTCGGTCTCGGCGTGGTCCTCTCGAAGCTCCTCGTGCGACTGATCGGCCGCCCAGTCGCGCGCCGAGTGTCGAGACAGAGCGTCGCACAGACGGTCGTCCGCGGCGTGCGCGTCGGAACGATCACATTGTCGCTGCTTTTCGGACTGTGGGCGGTCGGATTCCAGTTTACCGACCTCCTCGTCGGAACTGCCGTCCTGTCCGCGGTGATCGGTATCATACTCGCGCCGCTCATCGGGAACTTCATCAACGGCGTGTTCATCCTCGCGGACCAGCCGTACGAGATCGGCGACATGATCGAACTGGAAGACGGGACGACCGGCTTCGTCGACGACATCACGATTCGCTACACGAAGGTATTCACGCTCGACAACACGTTTCTGGTCGTGCCGAACGGCAACATGCGCGACCGCGACGTGACGAACTTCTCGGCCGAAGACGAACGGACTCGTCGCACCATCGACGTGCTCGTGACGTACGAAAGCGACATCGAAACGGCCCGGCGGAGCATCGAGCGAGCGGCCCGCGACTGCGAAGCCGTCATCGACGGCGGCCCGGACATCCGGGTCGGTGTCGCGCGGTACACGGCGAGTCCGGACTGTCGGATAGAGGAGTTCGGCGATGACGGCGTGTTGCTCCGGCTTCGTTACTGGGTGAAGAAGCCGTATAAGCTTTCGAAGGTCCAGTCGGACGTGAACACGAGGATCCGAAATCGCTTCAGCGACCTCGACGCGGAGATGGCGTACCCGCACCGTCACATCGTCTTCGACGACACGTCGGGGGTCGCTCGGGTGGGTGGCCCCGAATACGGTCCCCAGGGCGACGGTGCGGGCGACGACGTCAATCGAGCGGGCAGTCGGCCAGACGGCGATGCACCGTCGAGCGACGAGTCCGGAGTGGCGAGTCGCGCGTCGTCCGGAAACCTCCCGAGCGCGAGCAGCGACACCGCGGTCGATCAGAGTTCTGCGGGCGGCGGTGGCGGCTCCGAGTGAGTTCTCACGGACGACGCTAGATATCCCCGTATCCGGGGTAGACGGCCGGAATCGGAAGTCTGATACAACGAGCCGGAAACTGGTAAATCAGTGAGCGACGAGCCCTCCGACGACTCTCGCGAGTCGCCGCCATCGCCGGCCGATAGTGGGGATGGCGTCGACAGCGACGGCTCTGGCGTCGACAGCGACGGCTCTGGCGTCGACAGC
>CAZNOA010000048.1:0-10684 GCA_964574565.1 uncultured Halobellus sp.
TCGGTCTCGGGTTTCGTCCCCGCGTCGACCATCCGCTCGAACGCCTCGAAGAACGCCGGGCGGCAGTCGGGATAGCCGGCGTAGTCCTCGGAGTGCGCCCCGACGAACACCGCCGAGCAGTCGTTCGCCTCGGCGTAGGAGACGGCCATCGACAGCAGGTTGGCGTTACGGAACGGGACGTACGAGGTCGGGATCGCGCCGCCGTCGAGATCCGCGTCGGCCACCGCCATCGAATCGTCGGTGAGCGAGGAGGCGCCGATCCGCTTCAGGTGGTCCGTCTCGATGTGCAGGAAGTCGCGGACGTGCAGCTCCTCGCGGCCGGCCAGGGCGCGGGCGCACTCGTACTCCTTCGTCTCCGTGTTCTGGCCGTACGAGGCGTGGAGGAAGTAGCAGTCGTAGCCGCGCCGGGCGGCTTCGTAAGCGGTCGTCGCGCTGTCCATCCCGCCGGAGACCAAGACGACGGCGCGCTTCGCAGTGTTCGAGTCGAGCTGTGCTGCGTCGGTGCGGGTCGTGTCGGTGGTGTCGATGTCGTCGGTGTCGTCGGTCATGAATGCGTTTACGGCGTTCTGGTACTGAGTCGCTACGTCTCGGGGGCATCGTTCCACAGGTCGACGTGGAGCCGCGGCGTGTATCGGAAACCGTGTTCGAGCGCGAGGTCGGCGACGACCCGGCTCGTCTCGGCGAGTCGCTCGCGGGTCTGTCCCTCCGGCATGAGGAGAACGCGGTCGTCGGGAAGACCAGTGGAATCCTCCAGTCGCTCCCTGACGTCGGCGACGAGCGACTCGATCTCGGGGAGGTCGTCGGGACCGGTGACGACGAACTTCAGCTGCGTCTCGTACCGGTCGACGAGCGTCGCGAGCGCGTCGCGGTCGATCCGCTCGGCCTCGTGCGTCGCTGACCACCGATCGATCTCGTCGTCGTCGACGGCCGACTCGCCCGGATCGACGCCGGCGGGCGGACGGTCCGCGGTCGGGGTCGACGACGCCAGCTTCGGGCTCACGCTCGCGAGATCGATCGGCGTGTCGGCCGGCGGGACGATCGTGCCGTTCGTCTCGACGGTGAGGTGGTAGCCGCGGTCGTCGAGCGCGGAGAGGAGGTCGGCGACGTCGTCGTGGATCAGCGGTTCACCCCCCGTGACCACGACGTGATCGGCGGTTCGGTCAGCGACCGACGCGACGATTTCGTCGACGTCGAGCCACGCGCCGGTGGGTTCCCACGAGGTGTGATACGAGTCGCAGAACCAGCATCGCAGGTTACACCCCGAGGTCCGAACGAACGTCGAGGGTTGGCCCGCGAGGACCCCTTCGCCTTGGAGAGAGGCGAACAGCTCGTTTATCGGGAGCGCGTCGCCGCGGGTGTCGACGGCGCGGTCGCTCTCCGCGGCGGGGCTCGCCTCGTCGACGTCGCTGGTGACGGGCATTACGGCGCCGCGCACAGCTCGCCGGTTTCGCGCACGGAGACGGCCACCGACGAGACGGTGTCCGGGAGGCGCTCGGCGAGCCGTTCCTCCAGTATCGCCGCCATCACCTCCGCCGTCGGCGGCGCGTCGAGCACGACGGTCGACCCCGCGTCGCCGGCGGCCTCGAACGCCTCCACGAGCGGGTCGCCCGCCTCCAAGAGGAATCGGTGGTCCCACTCGTCGATGACGTCGGTGACGACGCCCTTGTCGACGACCCAGCCCTCGTCCGTGAGCTCGCCGCGCACCGTCACCGACACCTCGTAGTTGTGACCGTGCGGGCGGCTGCATTTCCCGTCGTGACGGAGCAGCCGGTGCCCCGCCGAGATGCGGATCGGACGGTCGCGGCCGACGTGGAGCGTCCGCGTGCCGGCTCGAGAGATAACATCCGAGTCTTCTCTGGATATTCTCTGGCCCATACCGATCGGATACCCGGCGTGGTTATAACCCCGACGACTGGCCGTGCGCAGCGGCAGAGCCGAAAGAACCGGCAAAATTCGCAAAGAGTTATGTGGCGGGGAAGCCACGTTTCATGTGAACAGATGACACTATACGATCGGATCCTAGTGCCGACCGACGGCTCGTCCGAGGGGGAGCGTGCGGTCGCGCACGCGCTCGACGTCGCCGCGGTACACGGTGCTGGCGTTCACACGCTGTACGTCGTCGATACCGCGAGCTACGCCGGGATGCCGATGGAGAGCGCGTGGGAGGGCGTCGGCGAACTCCTCCGGAGCGACGCCCGAGAGGCGCTCGAGCGGGTCGAAGAGATCGCCGCCCCGACCGGGCTTGACGTCGAGACCGCCGTTGTCGACGGCTCCCCCAGTCGGGAGATAATTCGATACGCCGAGTCCAACGGCTGTGACCTGATCGTGATGGGCACTCACGGCCGCGGCGGGATCGACCGGCTCCTGCTCGGAAGCGTCGCCGAGAAGGTCGTCCGCGGCTCGTCGATTCCCGTACTCACGGTTCGGCTGGACGGTGAGGTGCCGTCGGGGGCAGCGGTCGCGTCCGCCCTCGGAGAGACGGCGACCGCGGATGCAGCGCACGGGGAGGCGACGACGGGGAACGAAGGAAACGGCGAAGCGACGACGGGGAGCGCGAGGGGGAGAGAAACGGGACCGGAGGAGTCGGCGACCGGCCGCAGCTGAGCGATCTGGGGGTCAGCGCTCCGCGTCTCGGAGGTGTTCGCAGTCGCCCGCGTGGACCCGCGTCCGCCCGTCTTCGGTCTCGATCACGAGCGCCCCGGGCGACTCCACGTCGACCGCGGTCCCGACGACCGACCCGCCGGGCGTCTCGACGCGCACGCGGCGACCGAGGGTGCTCGCCCGTTTGCGCCACGCCGGGAGCACCCGATACAGCCCGTCGTCCGTGGCCGTGAGGTCGTGAAACCGTTCGAGCAGCGTCGCGACGAACTGCCGCCGGTCGACGTCGGCGCCGAGCTCCTCGCGCAGCGAGGTCGCGTCGGTCGGCAGCATCTCGGCGTCGAGGTTCGCGTTGACGCCAATTCCGACGACGATCCACGACACCCGGTCCGCTTCGCCCTCCATCTCGGTGAGAATGCCGGCGAGCTTGCGACCGCCTCGGCCGGTCGGAGTCGAGTGTTCCGTCGCGTCGCTGGCATGAGACTCCGCGTCGTTTTCAGGAGCCGACTCGCCGCCGACGAGCAGGTCGTTCGGCCATTTGATTCGGGCGTCGACGCCGGCCTCCCGGCAGGCGTCCGCCGCGGCGACCGACGCCGCGAGCGTGAACAGGGGCGCTCTGGCCGGTGAGACGGTCGGGCGAGCCACGATCGACAGCCAGACGCCGCCGCTCGGCGCGACGAAGGCACGGCCCAGTCGCCCCCGGCCCCCGGTCTGCTCGTCGGCGACGACAGCGGCGTCCGTCTCCCCGGCGTCCGCGAGCTCGCGGCCGCGGTCGTTCGTGGACGCGATCCGATCGTGGTACTCGACGGCGTACGGCGCGTCCAGGCCGAACTCTATCCCGGCCGCGGAGTACCCCGGATCGGCGGGGGCGACGTAGCCGTCGGGAGTCGATTCGACAGCGAACCCCTCCTCGCGGAGTGACTCGACCGCCTTCCAGACGGCCGCGCGGGAGACACCGAGGTCGTCGGCCAGCGCCGGCCCGGAGACCGGCCCGTCGCGCAGTCCGTCGAGCACGGCGCGACGCGTATCCATACGCGGTACCTCGGGTCGGCTCCCGAAAGCCGTTCCGGGATCCGGCTGACAGACCTATCCGTTCGCGGAGACAACGTCGGATACCGATGTCTGACACGGAACCGACACCCCCGCGAAACGCGACAGACTCGCAGACGGCCGGCGGCGACCCCGACGGAGCGATCCGGGAGCACGTTCCGCTGACCGTCGTCGACGAGAACGGGGATCGAACCGAGTTCTCGGTCCAGCCCGGGCGGAACCTCCGACGAGTTCTCTTGGAAGTCGACCGGTCGCCGTACGCCGCCGCGACGAGGCGGCTCAACTGCGGCGGGAGGGGGCTCTGTGCGACCTGTGGCGTACGGATCCGCGAGGGACCGCCGCCGGAACACTGGCACGACCGACTCGCCGAGCGATTCGGCTACCCCCGGCTCTCCTGTCAGGTGACGGTCGACGGACCGATGACGGTCGAACTCGTCGACAAGCGCGTGTGGGGGTCCCGAGCGTCGGACGAGCCGACACCCGACCGCTGATAGCCAGCCGGGCACACCGCGTTTCCGGTGAAACGACGAATGGTAACGCGGATCACCCTTGTCGGGACGGCCTTCGGCACAAGACACAAGACCACGGGCGCGAACGGTCGGGTATGCAACCCTCCAAAGAGCGCGAGGCGTCCGACGGCGACCCGTTAGACGACCTCGACGACCTGCTCGACGACGACCTCGCGGAGGGCGGCGAGGCGGATGCCGGTTCGGGAGGGGCCGTCACGGATTCGACGGCCGAGCCCGCGTCCGGCGGGTCGGCCGACCGCGACGGCGGCCGGATCGGCGTCGACGGCCGATGGTTCTCGGCGAAGTCGTTCGCGGTCGTCCTCGCCGCGGTCGCCGTCGCCGTGTTCGTCGGTGGGTCGATCCCGCTGATCGGCGGGACCGTGGGGTCGGCGGCCGGCGTGTTCCTCGCCGCGTTCCTCGTCGGCCTCGTCTTCTCGGCGCGCAAGTACGCCGAGACCGGGATCGCCGGCGCGGCCGCCGGCGCGGGGACCGCGGTGATGAACGTCCTCGGAATCGGATTCCTCCCGATCGGTATCGACTACCTGCAGCAGTGGGGGCTGTGGCTTCTGGCCATCGGCGGGGGGATCGGGCTCGTCATCGCGCTGCTCGGCCACTACTTCGGTCGCGACCTGCGCGCGGGACTGACCGAGAGCGTCGACGGTTGATCGAGGGCAGCGACTGGACGTTGGCGACGGTTAAACGTTGGCAACGACTGAACGTCGGCGTCGACGACCGAGAGAGCGCTGACTGCGAGCGCGGTTACTGCAGTGAGTGGCCTACGTCCAGTCCGACGTAGGCGGCGATCTCGTGGCGTTCGATCGCGAGGAAGCCGGCGAGGATGGCGACGAACCCGACGATCGCCTCGGTCTCGATGAGGCTCCCGAGCAGGGCCCAGCTCCCGACCGCCGCGACCACGGGCTCCGCGTAGCCGACGAGGTGGAGCTGCGTCGGGCCGACCGCGTCGAGCAGCGCGAAGTAGATCAGGAAAGCGATCACTCCCGACAGGACCGTGAGGTACGCGAGGGACGCGACCGCGGTCGTACTCCAGACGATCGCGCCCGGCGACTCCCCGAGCGCCCCGGCACCGACGAACAGCATCCCGGCGCCCGACACCATCGCCCAACCCTGAAGGGCGGCGATCGGGAAATCAGTTCGCAGCGGGCGGAGGAGCACGGCGCCGAGAGAGAACGCCACCGCGCCGGCGAAGACGAGAAGCGTCCCGAGCAGGACCGAGCTACCGAGCCCCGTCCCCACCGGGTCGGCGATCACGAGCACGCCGATGACGCCGAGCGCGAAGCCGCCGAGTTCGAACGGACCGAGGCGGTCACTGGGGAGCAGCACGGCCGCAAAAGTCGCCGTGAGCACCGGCGAGAGGCTCACGATCACCGCGGCGACGGCGCCGGAGACGTGGAGTTCACCGACGTACAGGAACCCGTGGTAGGCGGCGATCACGAAGGCCCCGGCGACGGCGACGCCGAGCCACTCGTCGCGACTACGGGGGATCCATCGGTCGGAGACGAGAGCGGCGTAGCCCAACACGACGACTCCCGCGATCGCGTAGCGGATACCCGCGAACAGCAGGGGCGGAAAGTAGTCGAGGCCGGCCTCGATCGCCACGAACGAGGTCCCCCACAGCGCCGCGAGGAGGAGAAACGCCCCGACGATCGATTCGGGAGTCGAAAGGAGGTTTCGCTTTCTCATTGAGTGTTTATTCGAAATCAATAGAGATAGTTAAACTATTCTCTCGAATGCGCCGGTGTTCGAAATGAACAATCAGACATACGAATTCGCTGCAATGCGCTCCCGAAATAAGGGGTATTCTTGTACTTGTCTTCAAGCATATCGGTCGAAATATACAACAGTCCCTCACGCGAATCGGGCGTATGGACGAGCGCGACGTGCGGCTGTTGAAAGCGATCTCCGATCTCGGTACCGGGAGTCCGGAGCGGCTCCACGAGGAGACGGGGATACCGGTATCGACGATCCACTACCGACTGAACAACTTACGAGAGGCCGGCGTGATCGAAAACGACCTGTACGACATCGACCACGAGGCGCTCGGCCTCGGCGTCACGGTCATCGTCGAGGTGCTCGCGGACTACGAGGGGCCGTACGAGGCGTTCGCCGAGAAGCTCCTCTCCGTTCAGGGCGTCACCGAGGCGTTCTTCACGATGGGGGAGACGGACTTCGTCGTCCTCGCTCGGCTCTCTTCGTCGGACACCGTCGAGCGGCTTATCAGCGATTTCGAGGCGATTCCTGAGGTCGAGCGCACGAACTCGACGTTCACGATTGCGACCCTGCGGGACGAGTCGCGAGCGCCCGCGACGTACGACGTCGAGACACTAATCGAGGAGCTCACCGA
This sequence comes from uncultured Halobellus sp., assembly GCA_964574565.1. Taxonomy (GTDB): domain Archaea; phylum Halobacteriota; class Halobacteria; order Halobacteriales; family Haloferacaceae; genus Halorubrum. The sequence continues at coordinate 6,520 of CAZNOA010000048.1, forward strand.
CTGATCGGAGGGATTCGGCCGGCAGCGGTGTCCGGCTCAGTCGCCGTCGAGATCGGTGAGTCGTCGCGTGCTCCCGCCCTCTCGGTACCCGACCGGCGGATCGAACCGGCGACGGACCCGATCGACGACGGTCCCGCCGACATAACCGACGATCGCCATCATCGGCACGTAGCCGATCATGTCGGCCAGCGAGAGGACGCCGGTGACGAACAGCAGGTCCCGCTCGATTCCGGGCGTCGGTATCGCTCCGAGCCGGTAGACGAACGCGAGCAGGTACAGCACGGGGGCCGTGAGAGCGACGCCCAACAACCCGTTGTTGGCGGTTGCGTCGTAGAACCCGCCCCTGAGCGCCGCGACGCCGCCAGCGACGAAACCGATCGGGAGCATCCACGCCGGACGGTCGAAGACGAAGATCGCGACCGCGCTGAGGAGGGCCGTCGTCGCCGCGACCCACGCAACCGTGTCGGGGTCGAAGTCGAACCCGGGGTCAAACGGTTCGTTCACTGAACGGTCTGTGTGACGAACCGGTAAAAAGATTCGCGACAGGCCGCCGCGAAGCTACGACCGCTTCCCGATCTCTTCGCGGAGCACGTCCGAGACGACCTCGCCGTCGGCCTTTCCACGGAGCGCGCCCATCGCCTCGCCCATCAGCCCGGAGAAGGCACCCATTCCCTCCGCGGCGATCTGATCGGCGTTGCGCTCGACGACCTCGACGACCGCCTCGCGAACCTCGTCTTCGCTCACGCCGGAGAGCCCCGCCTCCTCGACGGCCTCGGCCGCCGACAGCTCCGGACGCTCCGCGAGCGTCGTCAACACGTCGGGGACGCCCTCCTTCGCGAGGTCGCCGTCCTCGACCAGCTCGAACAGCTCCAGGAAGTGCTCGTCCGTGAGACGCTCGACTGGCGCGCCGTCCCGACGGATCTCTGTCGTCGTCGACTCCAGCGTGGAGGCCGCGAAGGTGGGGTCGACGCCGCGCTCGACCGCCGTCTCGAACAGCGGGAACCGCTGGCCGAACGCGACCTGCTCGGCGAGCCCGCGATCGAGCCCGAACGACTCGACGTAGCGGTCCGTCTTCTCGTCTAACAGCTCCGGGCGGTCGACCTCAGACGGGTCGGGTTCGACGGGCGGAACGTCCGTCTCCGGATACATCCGGGCGGCGCCCGGCAGCGGTCGGAGGTACCGAGTCGTCCCGTCGTCGTTCGCCCCGCGGGTCTCCTCGGGAACGCCCTCGATCGCGGACGCGGCGCGGTCGGCTGCGGCCTCGATCGCGAGGTCGGCCGTCTCCGGGTCGGCGGCGACGATCGCCACGGCGTCCCCCTCGCCGGCACCGACGGCGCTCCGAAGCGCTTCGACCTCCTCGGCGGTCACCCCGTACGCCGGGAGCTCGTCGGTGTGGAAGATCCCCCCGGCGCCGTGTCGCTTGGCGTGGTCCGACAGCTCCGTCCCGAGCCGGCGGTCCGGCTGGATCTCGCGGCCGACCAGCCCGTCGAAGCCGAACAGCGGGATCGCGGTCACCTTCCCGTCGGCGTCGAGCGCCCCCCGGATGACCCCGGAGTCGGTGTCGGCGAACGTGTCGGTCACGTCGTGGACGTCGCCCACGCTCGCGTCGCGCTCGCGGAGTTCGTCGCGGATCGCGAGCAGTTCGGCCTGTCGACCGACTTCCCCGCGGACGATCTCCTCTATCCCTTGGAGGTCCTGCACGCCTTTCACCTCGACGCGAGCGCCGTCGGCGATGGAGACGTTGACGTCCTGTCGGATCGTGCCGAGTCCGCGTTTGACGGCGCCCGTCGAGCGGAGTAACATTCCGATCCGCGCTGCCGCCTCCCGGGCGCCCTCGGGGCTCCGGATGTCCGGGCCCGTCCCGATCTCGACCAGCGGAACGCCGAGGCGGTCCAGCGAGTAGACGACGCCGTCGTCGGTCTCCTCGACGCGTTTGGCGGACTCCTCTTCGAGCATCAGGTCGGCGACGGAGACGGACCCCTCGCTCGTCTCGATCTCGCCGTGCTGCCCCAGCAGGATCGATCGCTGGAAGCCGGAGGTGTTCGAGCCGTCGATGACGAGCTTCCGCATGACGTGGGCCTGATCGACGACGGTGACGTCCAGTAGGTCGGCGATCTGCAGGGCGACGGACAGGGCCTCGCCGTCGACCCGTCGGGGCGGCTCGTCGTCTTCCTCGACGAGACACGTGGTGTCGTACGCGAGGTAGGTGAACTCGCGGTCGACGCGGCTCTCCTCCATCGCGGCGTCGTCGAGCTCCCCCAGTTCGCTCTTCGTCGGGTGGAGTCGACGGGTGATCGATCGCTGTGCGTCGCCGGGGTCGCGCTCGGTCGTCGGGGAGTCACAGAACAGCTTCGTCGCCGTGTCGAGCTGCTGGTGGATCTCCAGCCCGGCGACGAGCCCCAGCTCCTCGTAATCGTACTCTGCGGTCGCGTCCTCGCTCATTACGACTCACTCCGACGGCGCGGAACTAAAAGGGTGGCAGTTCGGCGGAGAACAGAGCCAGCGCGACGCTCGGCGGTCGAGGGTGTGACGGCACCGTCGCTTATCGTGTGGCGTCCGAAAGGAATTGTGCGTGGGTGCTGTCGTAGAGACAACACCGTGCATCGGTCGGGGTGTGGACCCCAGCGATGCGTGGGACCGGATTTGAACCGGCGGACCTCTACAGGACAGCGCCCTCAACGCTGCGCCGTTGGCCTGGCTTGGCTACCCACGCTCGCAGTTCGTTTCGCATTTCCACGTACCCTTCCCCTAATTAAAAGCCCTTCCATTCGGCAGTCCCGTGCCGGGCGTTGTCACCGGGCCGGCGGGCCGACGAACCGCCTTCCGGGCGAGGAGAATCGGCACGCGTTTGACGATGCCGACCGTTCGAAGACGTATGACCGAGTGGCCCCGCGAGAACGTCCCGTTGCTAACTGCCGTTCTCTCCGTCGTCGCGCTGGCGCTCGTCTTCGGCGCCGTCGGCGGAGTCATTCCGAGCAGCCTCCTTCCCCGCGCGAGCGACGCCGTGCTCGCGGCGATCCCGCACTTCAACGCCGCCGTCTCCGCGACGGCAATCGTCACTATCGTGCTCGGCTGGCGGGCGATCGCCCGCGGGAACGTGCGGCGTCACAAGGCGTTCATGCTGACGTCGTTCGGGCTGTTCGCCGCGTTCCTCGTCGCGTACCTCTACCGGCTGACCCTCGTCGGCACCGCGGAGTTCCCCGGCCCGGAGGTCGTGTACAGCTACGTTTACCTCCCGTTCTTGGCCGTCCACATCCTGCTCGCGATCGCCTGCGTTCCCTTCGTCTTCTACGCGCTACTGCTCGCGGCGACGCGACCGACCCGAGAGCTGTACCACACGCGGCACGCGCAGGTGGGATTCGTCGCCGCCGTCCTCTGGTTGATCTCGTTCAGCATGGGGATCGGCGTCTACCTGATGTTGCATCACGTCTACTGACGCGACGCAACGCGGAATGAAACGGCACGGTTGCTGGCCACGTCCACCGACGCGTATCGACCGCGGCTACGCCTCGTCGTTCGCCATCCGGTGGGCCGCGTAAAACAGCGGCACGAGCAGCGCGCCGGCGAAACCGAGCGCGAGCGCGAGCGCACCGATGTCGTCGAGCGAGAGCACTCGGCCCGGGGCTTCCCCGTCGTCTTCGTCGTCCACCTGCTCCTCACCGTCAGGGCTGATGATATCGTCGTCGACGTCGCCGATCGCGACCGCGCCTTTCATTTCGACGGCCTCGTGCGGCGTGCAGACGTAGTTGAACGCGTCGCCCTCCTCGGCGTCGTCGAAGGTGTGTTCGAAGGTGGTCCCCTCGTCCGGTACCGGATCGCCGCTGTCGAACGTCTCGTCGGTGGCGACGACGTTGTGTCCGCCGCCCTCTCCGGTCCACTCCCAGACGACCGTCGTCCCCGGGTCGATCAGGATCGCGGCCGGACCGAACAGGAGCCCGTTGCCGGCGCCGACCTCGACGCGGACCTCGTCTTCGCCGCGGTAGTCGTGGGTGCCGTCGTAGTTGTCGACCTCGTCGAGCCAGCCGTCGTACTGCGCGGCGGCGGTTCCGCTTCCGGCGGCCACCCCGGCAGCGACGGCGGCGCCCGCCGCGCCGGCACGGAACAGGCCGCGACGGCTCATCGTCGTGTCGTCGGCGTTCGTGGTCATACCGGTAGTCCCGTCGTG
>CAZNOA010000049.1:0-10578 GCA_964574565.1 uncultured Halobellus sp.
TGCTCGGCGGTGAGGTCGCAGAGCTCCTCCGCGAGGCCCCCTGTGGCGTCGCGCTCGTCGAGGACCGCGGCTTCGACTCGGAGGAGCAGCTCGACGAAATCGCCGTCGTGACTCAGCGCGGTGCGTACGATCCGCTGAAACTCCTCGTCGCGGACGCGATCGCCGAGGAGACCGGCGCGACGCTCTCGCTGCTACAGGCGCTCCCGGCCGACGCGCCGGATCAGCAGCGCCAGCGCGTCGAGGACTACCACACCGAGCTCATGCGGATTCTCTCCGTCCCGGCCCAGTCGCGCGTGCTCGAAACCGACGACGCGGTCGCCGGGCTCGCTCGGTTCGCCGAACCGGCCGACCTCCTCGTCACCGCGACGGAGGACCGCGGCGCGGTCGGCTCGCTGCTCGGGCGCCCCGGAGACGAGCTCGTCGACCGGGTCGACTGCACGGCGGTGATGGTTCAGCCCGAAGGCGAGCAGCGCCCCGGGCTCGTCCAGCGGTACCTCCTCAGCCGCGTGTTCGGCAACTGAACCCGACGCGGCGGCCTCGTCGCGGTTCCGTTTTAGCGGTCGTGGCTTCGGCTCGGATCGTGCGTCTCCCGCCTCCGTCGACTACCGATCGGCGCCGCCGAGGGCTTCGTACGCGGCGTCCGTGTCGCCGTCGAGCGCCTCGAACAGCGCTCTGGCCTCCGCGCGGGACTCCGGGGTAACGGCGACGCGAACCATCCCCTCGCCCGGCTGCCCGTAGACGACGCTCGCCCCGTCCGGCGCGGCGACGATCGCGGGCAGCGCCGCGAGGTCCTCCTCGCCGTCGACCTCGATCATGACCGGCTCTCTCGCGGAAAGGGCGTCGCCGAGCGCGCTCAACAGCTCCGTCGACAGCGACGCGGCCGGATTCTCGACGGCGATCCGGCGAACGTCGGCCGCCGCGAGCGCCGTCCGGATCTCGGAGCGCACGGCCTCGCGCTCAGTCTTCCCGTCAACGACGGCGACCTCGGGGACGCGACCGGCCTCGCGGAGGTGGTACGTGACGACGTCGCCGACGGCGACGATCGGCGCGTCGCGCTCTGTGCGGTCCCCTCGGCTCTCTGCCGCCGCGGCGAGCAGCTCGCCGGCGTCGGTGGTGACCGGGCCGAGCGGCTCTTTGAACGCGTCGCGGAGCGAGTCGGGGAGCGTGAGCATGAGTTGACCTTCGAAAACAGCGGTCCGTCGTTACCGGACCTTCAACGCGTACGACCCGGCCTTCGTGACGTTCATCTCTTCGGCGATCTGGCTCTCCTCGGGTCTCGTGATGATGACGTACCCCGCCCAGTCCTCCGTCAGCGACGACGACCCGCAGTGCTCGCAGGCCTGTGCGTCGGGATCGTTGACGTGGTGGCACTCCCGACACGCGAGGCGGTCCTCGGCCATCAGTCGGCCTCCTCACCCGTCTGTTCGCGGTGGAGCCGCTGTCCCTCCAGCCACTCGTGTTTGCCGAGCCCGGGCTGTTTCGCCGTGAGCCCGATCTTCGAGTCCCGCGGGTTGCGCTCGTCGATGCTCTTCGTTACGACGCGGACGCGGACGGCGTCGTCGACGCCGAGCGTCTTGTCGGAGTCCGACGAGGCGAGCTGCTGATTCGCCGAATCGAACGTCAGGTACTCGTCGGTGATCTGCGAGACGTGGAGCAGCCCGTCGACCGGACCGATCCCGACGAAGGCGCCGAACTCCACCGTCTCCACGACGGTCCCGTCGGCGACCTCCTGCATGTCGGGGTCGTAGGTCAGCGCGTCGAACTCGGCCTCGTAGTAGACGCCGGGGCGGTTGTGTAACACCGCTCCCTCGCCGATGTCGTGGACCTCGATGACGCTGACGACGCTGCCCACGTCCTCGTCCATTCGTCCTTCCAGTTTGTCCTGCAGCAGGGCTTTCACCCGCTGGTCGGTGACGTCCGCCAGGTGTTTCGGCGGCACCTCGACCGTATCCTTGAGTCGAACTCGTTTGTACATATTCGTTGGTTGTCCGCGTCCGCTAGGGTTCCGTTATCGCCAGTGTGTTCCGACCCCTTAAACCGATTACTGGTGCGCCCGCCTCCAGTACCCGGTTCGCGAGGGGTCGATCGTTGGTGACGACGGCGTCGACCCGGCCTGCCGCGACCAGTTCGACGAGCGCGTCGTCGGCGTACGATTCGTCCGTTTCCACCGTCTCCGCCCGCGTCGCGAGGTCCGCACCCACGCTCGCCGCGGTCGCCTCCGCGCCGTTCCCCTGCTGAAGCCCGTCGAGTTCCGCGACGACCGCCGCCGGCACGACGGCCTCGTACGCGCCGAGCAGTCGATCGAGCTCCTCGAACAGGCGGAGGTCCGCCTCGACCGGAGCCATCAGCGCGCTCGCGTCCAGCGCCACCACCGGGGCGTCGGTCTCCGCGCCGTCGCCGTCGAGCGCGTCGTCCCCGGGCCGGTCGGCGGGTGCGTGCGGGTCGTCGTCGCGGGCGGCTCCGGTCACGTTACGAGAGCGTCCCGACGCCGATGAGCCGCCAGCGCGCGCCGACGCGCCGGTTGATCGCGATCTGTGCGCCCTCCTCGGCACAGACCGGGCGTTTGAGGCGCACTTCGCACTCGTCGTCGCGCGCGCTCGTCACCGCGCCGACCGTCGTCGCGGTGCCGACGGTGAGCATCAGCGGCTCGCCGGTGCTGATCTCCTCGATGTCGCTGTCGCCGCTCTCGTCGTCCTCTTGGCCGACGACGCGGTCGAGCAGGTTCACCTGCATCTCGAACTCGTTCCGAGTCGGCGGGAGCGTGCCGGGTTCGCCGGCCACCTGTCCGGCGAGCGCGTCCCCTTTGGTCAGGCTCGGATCGAGACCGGTACCGACGCCCAGCAGGCCGCCGGGTCGGGCGGTGTCGACGTCGTGGCTGCCGGCCTGCAGCGACCGCACGGTCGTCTCGAGGGGGCGCCACTCCGTCTGCCCCTCCTCCTCGACCTCGCGGCCGGGACGGATCTCCAACCCGTCGCCGACGGAGAGCTCGCCGCTCACGAGCGAGCCGCCGACGACGCCGCCCTTGAGGTCCGCCGCCGTCGTCCCCGGGCGGTTGATGTCGAACGAGCGGGCCGCGTACATCCGGGCGCTCTCGCCGGGGTCGCGGTCGGGCGTCGGGATCTCCGTCTCTATCGCGTCGATGAGCAGGTCGAGGTTGACCTCCTGACCGGCCGAGACGGGAACGATCGGCGCGTCCTCCGCGACGGTTCCCTCGACGAACTCCTGGATCTGCCGGTAGTTGTCGACGGCGCGCTCGCGGTCGACGAGGTCCACCTTGTTCTGTGCGATGACGATGTTCTCGATGCCGATGAGGTCGAGCGCCATCAGGTGCTCTTCCGTCTGCGCCTGCGGGACGTCCTCGGTCGCGCTCACGACGAGAACCGCGCCGTCCATGATCGACGCGCCCGAGAGCATCGTCGCCATCAGCGTCTCGTGACCCGGCGCGTCGACGAACGACACCGTACGGACGCGCTCGCTCTTCGAGCCGTCTTCGCACTCCTCGTCGACGGTGTAACACTCGGGCGCGTCGACGCCGGGACAGCGTCGGAACGTCGCGTCCGCGTACCCCAGCCGGATCGAGATACCGCGTTTCATTTCCTCGCTATGCTGGTCGGTCCACGAGCCGGACAACGCCTGCACGAGCGTCGTCTTGCCGTGGTCGACGTGACCGACGAGACCGATGTTCACCTCCGGTTGTGTGTTGGCTTCACTCACTGTTGGACCTCCTAACGGAGTAGTCTTACCCGAATTTCGCCCCGTGCGAGTGATAAAGTTGCTGTTATAGCGGCGTCGGACGAGGACGCGGGGGGCCACGATGCTCCGCGCGCCGTCGGACGCTCGCTCCGCTCCGACGCTGCTTTACGGCTCACGGCCGTACCCGCATTCGACATGGGATACGCGTGTCCAGTGTGCGAGACGCCACAACGGGACGGCGAACACCTCGCGCACCACCTCGCGTTCACGGCGATGTTACACGGCGGCGAGCACGAGACGTGGCTCGACGAGCACGTCTCCGACTGGGCGGACCGGGGCCCGGCGGGGCTCGCCGCCGACGTCACGCCCCACGCCGCGGACGCCGAGTACCACGAGGTGTTCGACGACACGGCCAATCGGGGGCGTCCGGACGTCGACGTCGGGGGGCAGGCGTCGGGGCGCGGCGGCGGTCACCACCACAAACACGCTCACGACCACGCACACGGCGGATCACCCGAGTACGGCCACGACACCGGCGCCGTCGACGCGACGGGAGGGGCCATGGACGAGTCGACGGCGACCGATCCCGAGACGGCCGCGGCGCTCCGCGAGGCGCGCGAGCTGACGCGGCGGATGCGAGGGGACGGGAAAGCGGGCGGGGGGCGTGACACTGACGGTACTGACGACTCGGACGCTTCTTCGGACTCCGACGGCTCCGACGCCTCGGACGCCCCCGACGGCTCCGACGACGATCCCACCGCGTAACGGAACGCCCTTTTCGACCGCGGCCGAACACCGGGTGTGAACACCAGAGGAACGTTCGCGCCGGAGACCCGCGCCGACGCGCTCGAACGCTACGAGGAGGTCGGCCCGGTCGCACAGGTCGTCGTCCGCGAGGCGACGAAGGCGATGTCGTTCGACGCCGAGGAGTACGACGAGCGAGTCACTCCGGAGGTGATCCGGACCGCCCGCGACGCGACGTTCGCCGAGCTCCTCGCGGTCCACGTCGGCAGCGACGAGGAGTTCGACGCGTGGCTCGCCGACAGCGAGTTCGACGACGGCGACGTGGTCCGGATCGGCGGCGACAACGTCGACAACGTCGTCTGGCATCCGATTCCTTTCGCTGACACCGTCGTCGTCGCGACGTTTCAGGAGGAGCCGGACGCGGCCGTCAGCACGCTTCGACGGAACGCGTTCGGGCGGGTCTACCGCGAGGAGTTCTATCAGTCGGGGCGGTGAACCGCGGCGGCGGCCGTAACGACGAACTCGGGCCGCAAGGACGGATCTCTCCCCGCCCGCAGCGCCCGGTATCGCGCCCGACGGCGCTGATGAAGCGCATCAAAAGAAGGCGAGAGCCGCCGCTCTGCGACGGGAAAGAAAGCGAAAATTCGAGCGAAGCCGGCCCGCGCTCGCCGACGCCGTCTAGTCGAGCGTGCCCTGGCTGACGAGGGTGTCGTCCTCCAGGTAATGCTCGATGTGGTGGCCGTGTTCCTCGACGTCTTGCAGGACTTCGCGGAGCAGCTCCTCGGTGTTGTAGTCGCCGAGGTTGTTCGCGAGCTGGATGTGCTCGCGGAGCATCTCGGTGATGTCGCCGAACATCTCCAGGTCGTTTTCCAGCGAGGTCCGAATGTCGTACGCGTCGGCGTCCTCGGGGCTCACCGGTGCGTGCTCCTCGTAGTTCGCGCCGCCCGACAGCGGCACGCCGCCGAGCGCCTGCGCGCGCTCGGCGATCACGTCGGCTCCTTCCTCGAGGTCGCCCGCGACCTCACCGAGGTACACGTGGATGTCGCGGAACTCCGCGCCCTCGACGAGCCAGTGGTGCTTTTTCACCTGGTGGTACAGCACGTACGTCGCCGCGAGGTCGGTGTTGAGGGCGTCGACGAGCTGCTCCGCTTTGTCCTCGGGAATACGAAGGGCTTCGCTCTCGTGAACGTCTCCGTAGCGCTGACGGGCCTGTTTTTGTGTACTCATTTCTATACGTACATACGCGCGCGGACTACTTAAAAGCTCTCACTATGATAAGGATATTTTCAAAACAGAAAAATTATTTTTTGGTGGCTGCCACGGAGCCGACGAGTTCGCGCTGCGCGTCCAGCCGCTCTCGATCGAGCGTCGCGATCAGGTCGCGCTCGCAGCGACCGAGTTCAGCGATGACACGACCGTCCGGTCCGGCGACGAGCGAGTTGCCCGCGTACTCGTGTGCGTCTCCGTCGTCGCTCCCGTCGGAGGTACTCCCTCGCGGGCCGGCGTCGCTCGCGCCGACACCGCCCGAATCGCCGCCGTGCCGCCCGACCGCTCCGGTCCGTCCGGCTCCGACGACCCACCTGACGCCGTCGAGCGCGCGGGCCCGCAACAGGAGCCGCCAGTTCGCCGCGTGCGCCGCGGGCCACGCTCCCGGCACGAACAGCGCGTCGACCGCGCGCTCGGTGAACCACGCGCTCTCCGCGACGAAGTTGAGATCGTAACACGTCAACAGGCCGGTCGAGCCCGCCGGCGTGTCCGCGATCACGCGCTCGGAGCCCGCGGTCACGCGGTCGCGCTCGTCGCCCCAGAGGTGTCGCTTCCGATACACCGCGCTCTCTCGTCCGTCGAGATCCCCTCCGTCACGTTCCGCTGCCGGCACGTACGCCGTCGCGTTGTACAGCTCGCCGGGCTCGCCGTCGCCGCCTCGCTCGGCGTACCCGGCCACCACCGACACCCCCTGGTCTTCGACGACGGACGACAGCCGATCGAGGGCCGTCTCGCGGGCGAGCGCCGCGTCAACGATCCGGTCGTCGGCGACGAAGCCCGTGAGCGCGTCCTCGGGAAAGACGGCGATATCGACCCGAGCCGGCAGCGCGGCGACTCGCTCGCGGATCCGGTCGAGGTTGCGTTCGACCGCGAGGTCCTCGACGGCGGTCTGCGGGACGGCGACCGTCGCGTCCGATCCGTGCTTCCCGGTCACGGTTGCGCGTTCGACGAGGGCGACAATGAACCCCCGGGGCCGCCGCCGGATTCAATCCCCCCCGGCCCGTACAACGGGTATGGAGGGCCACCGACGGTGACTGTCGACCCGCCGACGACGGACGAGGTGTTCGACGAGCCGCTGCAGACGGCCGATATCGACGTCGATCCCGACGCGTTCGACCGCGATTGGGTCGTCGGTGAGGCGGCCGCCGTCTTCGGGCTCACCCGCGACGCGGCCGACGACTGGGTCACAGAGGACGGGATCGTCGCGGTGTACGCCCGCATCCAGGAGTATTGGGGCGCGAGGTAGGAACGCCCGATTCCCGTCCGCTCGCGGCTGTTCACCCGTCGACGAGCGATGGAGTGCCCCCGCACGTGAAGGGAAACGTCTTAATGGACCACGCGCGCAGTCTGTGGTATATGAGCAACGGCGACGACGACCCGGCGGACGCCTCCGAGGAGGCCGACGCCGCGGACGACGCGGAAGACGCCGGCGAGTCGACGGACGCAGCCGCCGCGCCGACTCTCCCCGACGAGGCGACCGAAGAGTCCCTGAACGAGTACCTCGACGAGATCGCGGCGCTCCTCGAGAGCGCCGAGACCGAGGCCGACCTCGACGACGTTGACGCCCTCCTCGACGACGCGGAAGACGGACTCGAGGGAGCCGACCTCCCCGAACCGGACGAGGACGACGACGAGGCCGACGACCCACGCGACGACCTCGAAGACCGCATCGCGGAGCTTCGCGAGGACGCGGCAGACGCCCGCGGCCCCTACGGCGAGGACGTCGTCGAGGCGATCGAGGCCGCCGCGACGACGCTCGGCGAGACGGAATGGACTGCGGCCGGCGTCGACGACGCCGCCGACGCGGTCGAGTCGTTCGTCGCCGCCGCGGCGGAATCAGTCGATGTCGACGGCACTGCCGCGGCCGACACCGACGAAGATGTCGACGCCGACACCGCAACCGACGGGGACGATGCGACCGACGATCGGATCTCCGCCCTCGTCGCTTCGCTCGACGCCGTCGCCGAGGCTGTCGCGGACGCGGCGCTCGACGCCGACGACGACGCGGAGACGATCGCCGCCCTCCTCGAGGCGACCGACGACCTCGAAGCGGGACTCGACGACGCGGAGGAGTGGGACGACCTCGAGACGAACGAACAGCTCCGGGCGCAGGGGTTCTACGACGTGCTCGGCCACTACAAGGACTTCCCCGTCGAGTGGGCCGCGCTGAAAGAACACGAGAAGCGCGGCAACGTCGACATGATCCTGCTGGCGCTCGATTCGCTCGGCTCCGACTTCATGGAGCGTCACTGCCTCGAGGCGCTCGAACGCATGGGAAAACGCGGCAAGACCGACGCTTCCCTCGAAAAGCTGCTCGGCCGCGCCGGGAAGCGCGACAAGTTCGCCATCAGCATCCTCGGGAAGATGGCCGCCGACGAGGCCACCGAGACGCTCGTCGACTACGTCGAAGAGGACTCTAACCCGCAGCTCCAGAAGGTGACGTTCAAAGCACTCGGTGAGATCGGCGCGAGCGAGGCCGTCGGCCCGCTCGTGAACGCGCTCGACAGCGACAACGACCTAGTGCGCCCTCACGCCGCGCGAGCGCTCGGCCTCATCGGCGACACGCGGGCGATCGACCCCCTCGCAGACGTCCTCGCGCAGGACGACAACGACGACGTCCGCGCCGCCGCGGGCTGGGCGCTCCGACAGATCGGCACGCGAGCGGCGCTCGAAACGGTCGCCGAGTACGCCGACGAACACTCCTTCCTCGTCTCGACGGAGGCGGAAAAGGCGGCGGACTCCCTGGACGCCGCCTCGGCCGCCGCCTGATCGGCTGGCGTTCACGGGTCTGCGCTCGCTCGACGGCCATCACCCCTGTCGTTTTTACCCGATAGCGAGGCCACAAACCGCGTGCGATCCCGGATGCTACCGCTCGTGTCGGCCACGCCGCCGCCGGGCGCCGCGACTCGGCCGGCCCTCGTCTCGCTCGCTGGTGCCGGTCTAGCGGTCGTCGGTCTCGTGGCCCTCCTCTCAACTGCGGCGCTGGCTGTTCCGGTCTCCGATGACGGAGCGAACACGGCATTTTCGACCGACGGCAACGAGACGCTCCCGGCCGACGGCAACGAGACGCTCCGGGCAAACGACTTCGAGTCCGACGATCCGCGGATCCTCGAGCTGTACCCGAATCCGACCACAGACGGGAACCGCGGTGAGTACCTCGTCGTTCGCCTCCCCGAACGGGGGAACTGGTCGCTCTCGGACGGCTATCACGACGCGTCGATACCGGAGAACGCGAGCGGAACGGTCGCGTTGTCGATGGACCCGGCGTCCACGGTGGACCGTCTCGGCGACGGCGGCACCGACATCGCGACCGACGCTCGCGCTCCCGTCGACCTCCGCGCGCTCGACGGTCACTTCCCGCTCTCGGCGGCCGGCGATCGGATCGAACTTCGCCGCGGTGGAGAGGCGGTCGACGTCGTCGACTACGGTCGCGTCCGCGAGGGATACCGCTGGCGGGCCGACTGGGAAGAGTGGCGTCCCCGCGGCTACGAGCCGCGCTCGCCGAAGCGAACCGAGAACGCGACGGTGACGCCGTTCGTGCTCCCGGACACGCCCGGGCCGGCCGACGCGCCGTTACGCGACGCCGACGAGCGCCTCCTCCTCGCCGGCTACACGATCGAATCGGAACGCGTCGCCGACCGGCTCGCCGCTGCGGCCGACCGCGGCGTCACCGTTCGTGTTCTCGTCGAGGGGTCGCCGGTCGGTGGGTTCTCGGCGCGTAGCGCGGCGCGTCTCGACCGGCTCGTCGCCGCCGGCGTCGAGGTCCGCGTACTCGACGGCGAGCCGGACCGGTTCCGGTTTCACCACGCCAAGTACGCGGTCGCCGACGACCGCGCGGTCGTTCTCACGGAGAACTGGAAGCCCTCCGGGACCGGCGGGCGTTCGAACCGCGGGTGGGGGATCGTCGCCGACTCGTCGCGGGTCGCCGACGACCTCGCCGCGGTGTTCGACGGCGACGCGACCGCACGGGACGCCCGGGACTGGGAGTCGTTTCGAGCGAACGCGAGCTTCTACGAATCCGGGGCGGCGAACGAGACGTACCCGTCGCGGTTCGATCCGCCCGAACCGACCGACGCCGACGTCGAACTCCTCACCGCCCCCGGCAACGCCGCCGACCGGATGGTCGCGCGGATCGACGCCGCGGACGACCGCGTCCTCGGCGTGGTCCCGCGTACCGCCGGGTCCGACGAGCGGATCGTCCGTGCGCTCCGCCGCGCCGCGGACCGCGGCGTCGACGTCCACCTGCTGTTGTCGGGCGCGTGGTACGACCGCGAGGAGAACCGCGAGCTCGCGGCCTCGCTCGCGGACGAGCCGATCGACGTCGCCGTCGCGGAGCCGCGCGGGCGATACGGGAAGATCCACGCGAAGGGGCTCGTCGTCGACGACACGGCGATCGTCGGGAGCCTCAACTGGAACGAGGTGGCGACGACCGAGAACCGGGAGGTGTTGCTCGCGATCGAGGACGAATCGACCGCGGCGTTTTACGCCCGGGCATACGCCGCGGACTGGCGCGGCGGCGGGGTCCATCTCCCGGTCGGACTGCTGGGCGGAGCGGCGGTCGTCGTCGTCGGCGCGAGCGCCGTCGCCCGTCGTGAGGTACGGTTCTCGTGAAAACGGCGGAAAGCGGCGGGCGAGACGCCGACGCTCAGTCGTCGAGCGCGACCGTCGACGAGAGCGCCTCGTCGATCTCCGCGTCGGCCATCTTCTCGATGAGGGCCTCGATGACGGCGCTACGGCGACCCTTCACGAACTTGATCGAGCCGACGACGAGGTGGCCGCCGCCGGAGACGCCGGCCTCGGGCAGCTCGTCGTTCAGCTCCGTCACCATGTTCGGAATGTCGAGTCTGACCCCGTCGGAGCGGAGCACACAGAAGT
>CAZNOA010000050.1:0-10522 GCA_964574565.1 uncultured Halobellus sp.
GCCGACCGTCGAACGGGAAGGCGACGGCGACAGCGACGACACGGCGGGCGGCGACGCCGGCGGTGACCCCGTCGCCGTCGACGGCGAGGTGCTGGTCGTCGACCGCTTCGGCAACGTCGTTACGAACGTGCCGGGCGAGCTGATCCGCGGCCGAGACTGGGTCCGGGTCAACGGAGACCTCACGCCCGTCGCCGAGACGTTCGGCGCGGTCGACCCCGGCGACCGGCTCGTCACCGTCGGAAGCCACGGCTACGTGGAGTGCGACGTCAACGACGGGCGCGGCGACGGCGCCTTCGACCTCCGTCCGGGCGACGCCGTGCGGATCGTCGCCGACAACGTGAGCATCTGAGGCGGGCGGCGTGGTGGGTCTGCCGTGATGGTCGGGGAGCGGGTGACGTCGGCTCGCTGAGAGAACCCGGCCGGCCGACCGGGAGTCGCTTTGAGTAAGAGTTACGTATCGCATTCGCTAACGGGGAGACAGTATTCCATGGTACGCAGCCAGCACGATGTGGTCGTCGTCGGAGGCGGAATAGCGGGCTGCTTCGCGGCGGCGACCGCGGCGGCTGCGGGAGTCGACGTCGTCCAACTGGAGCGCAAGTCCCGGGAGCGGAGCGGCTTCATCGCCTGCGGGGACGCGATGAAGAGCCCGCGCGACCCGGAGAAGTACCCGGGTCCGATCGACATGGACGGGATCGCCGACGACGAGGCCGTCCTCCTCGACGGCAACATCAAGCAGATCGAGTGGTGGGACGAGGAGGTCGACGTCCGCAAAGTGATCCCGTACAGCGGGACGAGCAACGTCATCGATCGGTACGAGTTCGGTCAGCGGCTGCTCGAACAGGCGGCCGACTGCGGGGCGACCCAACACTACGACACGGTCGTCAACGGCGTGACGCAGAACGGTCGCGTCACCGGCGTCGAGGCGGTCCGCGACGGCGAGCCGGTCACCTACGAGTGCGACGTGCTGGTCGACGCCGCGGGCGCACAGTCGATCCTGCAGGACATGGTCGACTTCGACGCGCTCGACACGCCGGGCGACCCCACCTTCGAGGTGCCGCACTTCACGCACTTCGGGTCGGCGTACCGCGAGATCATCGAGACGGAGGAGCCGGTGGCGTACGACGACGCGATCGTCGGAAAGCCGTTAGAGGAGATGGGGTACGTCTGGTACTTCCCCCGGACGCCGACCGAGATCAACGTCGGCCTCGGGTTCCAGATGAGCAAAGAGCCGATCCCGCTCGCCGATCGCCTGCGGCGCGATATCGAGGACCGCCCCGAATACGACGGGGCGAGAGTCGCCGACAAG
Source organism: uncultured Halobellus sp. (assembly GCA_964574565.1). Taxonomy (GTDB): domain Archaea; phylum Halobacteriota; class Halobacteria; order Halobacteriales; family Haloferacaceae; genus Halorubrum. The sequence goes on from CAZNOA010000050.1 coordinate 1,307, forward strand.
TTCGACGGAAAGGACAAGCTCGGCTCCTCGATCGCGCTCCGTCGACCCCTCGATTCGATGGTCGCGCCGGGGTACGTCGCCGCCGGCGGCGCGGCCGCGACGACGCACCCGGTCACGGGGAAAGGGATCCGCGGGGCCGCGTACTCCGGCCACTCCGCTGGGCGCGCCGCCGCGCGGGCCGTCGAGAACGGCGACCCCTCGGAGGCGGGCCTCTGGGAGCACAACCGCTGGCTGTTCCGCGAGCACGGTGAGGCCTCGAAGCTGGCCGCGTGGGACGCGTACAACGTCGCGGCGAGCGCGATCGACGTGGACGTCTTGCGAGCGGTCACGGCGCTGCTCCCCGCGGAGGAGCTGCGAGAGATCGTCGGCACCGCCGCGCAGTTCGAGAGCCTCGGCAGCAAGCTCCGTCTCACTGGCGGCGTCGTCAAAAACCTCCTCGCCGAGTATCAGAGCGGAACCTTCGAGACGCTCGGCGTCAGCGGCGCCGAGCTGTACGGAGCGCTTCGCGGCGTGAGAACCACGCGAGGGTACGTCGCCCGGTACGAGCGTCACTACGAACGGTATCCGAGCGACCCCTCGGGATTCGAGGCGTGGCGGGCCGAACGCGACCGCATCGACCGGTCGTTTTACGACGCGCTCGACCTCTCGTCCAGCGAGCAGAAGTACTGAGCCCACCGCTTCGTGCCGGCCGCCGCGGCCGCCGACGGAGTCTGCCGGATTACAGTTCGACTCCGGAAGGAATCAGGCTCTCGTTGCGCAGCAGGTTCCCCTCGTGGTCGTACACGAGGAACGTGTCCTTGTCGTAGGCGATGAGTCGCTCGCCCTCGATGTCGATCTCGATGCGGTAGTGGGCGTCCTCCTCGCCGGCGGAGTCGCGCGCGGCGTGGATGAAGGGGAGGACGTCGGTGGCCGTCTCGTTGAGTTCGAGGACGAAGTCGCCGGTGTAGCGGTTCGTTACGCCGACGACGCCCTCGGGATCGTCGGCCGTCGAGAGCGGCTCTCGAAGCCGGAACGCGACGTCGATCTCGGAGGCGGCGAGGATGTCGCCGTCGGTCCCCGAGAGTCGGTCGCGCAGTAGTCCCTCCGGTCCGTGGAAGTCGATACGGACCAGGGGCGTCGCCGGGTCGTCGGCGTCGTCGCCGACGCCCTCGACCGTCAGATCGAAGTAGTCACGCCGCATTGCCTATTTGTCCGTTAGCGGTCGTCCCGTATCAACGTAACGGGCGATTGATGGAACGGTCGACCGTGACAGATGCCGAAACGGTCGTCGAACGCGGTTCGCGGGAACCGGCAGACCGAGACGCACGGCCGCCACCGTCGATCTCACGGGTGATACTTGTCGGGGGTGATTTAAACCACGGCGGCACATACGCCTCCGTAACGACGATGGCGAGTGACGCACGCGGGGGCGACGTCGGCGACCGCATCGGGGCCGTTCGGCGACGGCTCTCCCGGACGTGGGAGATGCTCCGCGGGTCGGAGATCGACGTCCGCCCGTTCCGCCCCGGCGAGGACGGTCCGCTGTCCGCCTTCTCACCGCCGAACGGGGAACGGGAGATCGACCGCTACTGGGTGAACGCCCCGTACGCGTACGTCGTGATCACCTACGACGACGCCGAGAGCGAACACCGGTACTACGCGGTCGAGCCCGACCTCGACGAGTTCGAACGCGACCTCCTCGAGCGCGTCGTCGACGACATCCGCGACCCGCTGCTCTACCGCGAGGGAACCGGGAAGACCGACGAGGAGACGCTTCGGACGGAGTTGGAAGGGCTCCTCGAAGGATACGGCGTCGACGCCGGAATGGCGACCTTCCACTCGCTCGCGTACTACCTCTACCGCGACTTCCGGGGTTACGGAAAGATCGACCCGCTCCTCAACGATCGGCACATCGAGGACGTCTCCTGTGACGGATACGACCTCCCGATCTTCGTCTACCACGACGAGTACACCGACATCGAGACGAACGTCTCGTTCCCGAAGACGGAGCTCGACAATTACGTGATCCGGCTCGCTCAACAGTCCGGCCGCCACGTCTCCGTCGGAGACCCGCTCGTCGAGACGACGCTTCCCGACGGCTCCCGCGCGGAGATCGCGCTCGGCGAGGAAGTCACGCCGCGCGGCTCCGCGTTCACGATCCGCCAGTACGCCGAGGACCCCCTCACGCCGATCGACCTCGTCGAGTACGGGACGTTCTCGATCGAGCAGATGGCGTACTTCTGGCTGTGTATCGAACACAACAAGAGCCTCATCTTCGCCGGCGGCACCGCTTCCGGGAAGACCACGTCGATGAACGCGGTGTCGATGTTCATCCCGCCGCGCGCGAAGGTGCTCACCATCGAGGACACTCGCGAACTCTCCCTGTACCACGACAACTGGCTCTCCTCGGTCACCCGTGAGCGGCGCTACGAGGGGGCAGACATCGACATGTACGACCTGCTCCGGTCGGCGCTTCGCCACCGCCCCGAGTACATCATCGTCGGTGAGGTCCGCGGTCAGGAGGCGATAACCCTCTTCCAGGCGATGAACACCGGCCACACCACGTTCTCGACGATGCACGCGGACTCGATCGAGACGGTGATAAACCGGCTGGAGAACGAGCCGATCAACGTCCCTCGCGCGATGGTGCAATCGCTCGACATGCTCTCGATCCAGACGCTCACCCGCTCGGGCGACCAGCGGGTCCGGCGCGCGAAGACGATCGGCGAAATCGGCGGGATCGACCAGCGGACCGGAGAGCTCGACTACTCCTCGGCGTTCGAGTGGCGTCCGGAGACCGACCAGTTCCGACGGAACGACTCCTCGCTGATGGAGGGGATCGCCGATGAACGGGGCTGGTCGCGCTCGGAACTGCTCAGGGAGATCCGGCGGCGCGAGCGCTTCCTCGAACTGCTCGCCGCGCTCGACATCACCGACTACCGGACGTTCACCGCGCTCGTCAACGAGTACTACGCGGATCCCGACCGCGTGATGGAGCGGCTCGAAGCCCGCGGCGCGGCGGCCGAGGAGGACGTGCCGGCCGCGGACGACGGAGGCGTTCGGTCGGCCGGCCGCGGAGACGGACGCGACCCATGATCGCGTACCTTCCGCTGTTCGCCGCGTTCGGGCTCTGTCTGGTGGTACTGCTCCCGCTGGTCGACCGGCGAGCCGACCTGTTCGTCACCCGCCTCGCGCTGGTCCTCTTCGGCGATTATGTCGGGACGGACGGGAAGCGGCGTCAGCGCCAGCGGGACCTCATGCGCGCGGCTCACGTCGGCGGAACCCACCGGACGTACGCCTCGAAGACCCTCTTGTACGCCGGGGTCCTCGGCGTCGCCGGCGGCGTCATCGGGGTGTACGCGGCGGGAGCGTTCCTGTCGGCGCTCGACGTGGGCGAAGACGCGCTCCGGGAGCTGCTCCCCGAGCCGGTGGCGTTCGTCGCGGGAGTCACTCGGCTCGCAGAGCTCGGACTCGGCGAGCTGTTCGTCCTGCTGTTGTTCGCGTCGGGGACGCTCGGCGCCGCGCTCGCCGGCGGAACGTACTACGGCCGCTGGGAGATGCTCCGGCAGCGCGCGCACGCTCGCGCCGCCGAGATCGATGCCACGCTTCCCCGGACCGTCGCGTTCATGTTCGCGCTCTCGCGGTCCGGGATGGCGTTTCCCCGCGTGATGGACACCCTCGCGGAGAACGAGGGCGTCTACGGCGAGGCCGCGACTGAGCTGTCGGTCGCCGTCCGCGACATGAACGCCTTCGGAACGGACGCGCTGACTGCGTTACAGCGGACCGCCCGACGGACGCCGAGCGATGATCTCGCCGATTTCGCCGAGAACCTCGCGTCGGTCCTCGGCACCGGACAGCCGATCTCGGCGTTCCTCAACGACCAGTACGACCGGTATCAGGAGGAGGCCGAATCGAAACAGCAGCAGTACCTCGAGCTCCTCTCGACGTTCGCGGAAGCGTACGTCACGGCGCTCGTCGCCGGACCGCTGTTTTTCATCACGATCCTCGTCGTGATCGGGCTGGTGCTGTCGGACACGCTCCCCCTGTTGCGCGTCGTCGTCTACCTCGGCGTCCCGCTCGCGACGTTCGGCTTCGTCGTCTACGTCGACAGCGTGACACAGGGGGTCGGCGGCACCGAGACGGTCGACCGGTCCCGTGACGCGGACGGATCGGCCGGCGGAAGCGGAGCCGACGCGGAAGCGGACGACCGCTCGACCGCCGGTCCCTTCGCCGACGCGGCACCGACCGGCGCGCGGTCCGACGGGGGGGTCGCCGCCGGCACCGACGACGCGACCGCACGCGGGTCGGCCGGTTTCGATGCGGCCGGTCACGACTCCCGCGGTTCCGGCTCTGCCGATCCGAGCCCCGGTACTGACCCCTGGGCGGCCAGCCGCGAACGGCTCGGCGCGTACGACCGGATACAGGGAGTCAGACGGTGGCTCGCCTCGCCGGTGGAGAGCGTCCTCGACGCGCCGGGGACGATCTTCTTTCTGACGGTCCCGCTCGCGGTTCTCGGACTGCTCGTCTTCGCGGTCCCGATCACGCGCGGGACGCCCGTCGAGATGGCCGCGCAGATCGACGGGCCGGTCGTCGTCGCGACGGCGCTGGTGCTGGCGAGCTACGCGGTCGTTTACGAGGTGCAGAAGCGTCAGACCCACCGGATCGAGTCGACGGTGCCGGACTTCCTCGACCGCCTCGCCAGCGTCAACGAGGCCGGCACGTCGGTCGTCGGCAGCCTGCGACGGGTCGCCGACTCGAACTTGGAGGCGCTGACGGTCGACCTCGAACGCACCCGTCGGGACATCGACTGGGGGGCGGACGTCGGGACCGCGCTGCGGCGGCTCGACCGACGAGTCCGGTCGCCGATGATGTCGCGGGCCGTGGCGCTGCTCACGAACGCGATGCGTGCCAGCGGGGACATCGGTCCGGTGCTTCGGATCGCCGCCGACGAGGCGCGAGCGACCTGGACGCTCCGCCGGGAGCGCCGGCAGGTCATGCTGACGTATCTCATCGTGATCTACATCTCCTTCCTGGTGTTTCTCGGGATCATCGCCGCGTTGTCCGTCTCGTTCATCCCCGCGATCGAGGAGGCGACGATTCCCGGGACCGGCGGGGGTCTCGCGGACGCGCCGGACGACGGCGTCACGGGCGGCTCGGGAGGGGTCATCGGCGGTATCGGTGACATCAACGCCTTCGCGTACGAACAGCTGTTCTTCCACGCGGCGTCGGTACAGGCGATCTGCTCCGGGCTCGTCGCCGGCCAGCTCGGCGAAGGGTCGGTCAAAGACGGCGTGAAACACGTCGTGATCCTGCTCGCGTTGACGCTCGTGACGTTCCTGGTTATCGGCCTGATCTGATTGTCGCGGCCGCTGACGAGACGACCCCCGCTCGATTCGGTCACCGGACCTATATCGCTGGGAGGCCTCTCGCCGGTATGGACTCGGAGCCGGGAAGCGACTCGCAGTCGGCGAGCGACCCGCAGTCGACGTACGACCGCATCGCGGTCCACTTCTCGAAGACTCGGGAGCACGCGTGGCCGGAGGTCGAGTCGTTCCTCGACGGGCGGTCGGCGCCGCGCGCGCTGGACGTCGGCTGCGGCAACGGGCGGCACACCGAGGTGCTCGCCGAGCGCTCGCCGGCGGCCGTCGGCGTCGACCTCAGCCGCGAGCTGCTGCGTGAAGCGACGGCCAGAGCCCGCGAACGGGGGTTCGACGACGCCGCGGCGTTCGTTCACGGCGACGCCGCCTCCCTGCCGATCGCCGACGATGCAGTCGGACTGGCCGTCTACGTCGCGACGATCCATCACCTGTCGCCGCGCGCCGCGCGGGTCCGGAGCCTCGACGAACTCGCTCGGGTGCTCGACGACGGCGGCACCGCGCTGGTGAGCGCGTGGAGTACCGCTCACGACCGGTTCGACCGCGACGACGGCTTCGACACGACCGTCGACTGGACGCTTCCCGGCGGCGAGACCGTCCCGCGGTATTACCACATCTACTCGCCCGCGGAGTTCGAGGCCGACCTCGCGGCGAGCGACCTCGTTCCGATCGACGTCCGAGTCTCCAGCGGCAACTGCTACGCCGTGGTCGGATCCCGAGATAGCTGAGCGTCGTGTTCGACGCGCGAACGCGGAGCGAACCCGCGACGGTCCCAGTCAGTTCAGGGGTGCGGTTGGCGGGGTCGCGGACGCCGTCGCCCGCGGTCAGTCGCGCCGAAACACGGAACGTTTATCAGAATCGTTCGGCCTACCTTTAGGTGCGTCACGCGACGCGATTGCGCGCCGGTGGTCTAGTGGTAGGACCTGAGCCTTCCAAGCTCATGGCCCGGGTTCAAATCCCGGCCGGCGCATTTCTCGAACGACGTGAGAGAAATCGCCGAGGGATTTGAATCAGAGAGCGAGCGTAGCGAGCGACCGTGGTTCAAAATCCCGGCCGGCGCACTTCCGACCGACTCCGTCAGTCGACGTTTGCTCCGCTTCGCTCAGCACACTCCCTTCGTTCGGGCACCGACCGGCCTCCCGCTCGCTGTTCGCGGCTTCGCCGCTCGCGACCGAAACACGAGTGAAGCGACCGCCTCGCAGGCGCTCGCGGGTGTCCCGGCCGGCGATTTCCTCGCACCGCTCGGAAATCCTGAGAGGGGTCTTGAACCCGACCGGCCGCCCGCAACGATTTCGCTCTTTTGTAATCGGGCGTTTCCGGCGACTGATCGCCGACGCTAGCGGTCTCTCGAACGCATGGCCTTGGCGACTCCGTCTTAACCGAAACGAGCCTCCGTCGACGGGATCCGCGTCACGGAGATCGGCTCGTCGTCCGGAGCCGCCGCCGAATCGGCGTCCGGCCGGCGCGCTCGTTCGGCCCGCTCTGCGGGCGGAACGCGGGTACTAGTGTGGATCGGTTCGTCGTCGTCCGTGGTTCGTGTCATCATGTACCGTGTGTGGGCGACAGAATAAAAATACTCGCTTCGTAGTAAATAATATAATATTACGTCTCGAAACTGCTTAAGCCGGTTCAGCGGGTTCGGTGGGGACACGCTTGGACGCGTCGTTCGATCGGGTCAATCCATCATCGGCACAGCGTAACCCTTCGAGAGATCTCCTTCGTCACGACATCGGAAATGGATAAGCCGCCCGTTTCCGGTCCGATCACCGGTTCAGGTCTGGGACCGTTACCGTCACCACGTTGCCACCGTCGTACCTGAACTCGATCTCGCCGCTGAGCCGTTGTAGGCTCCAGTAGACGATCCAGAGCCCGATCCCCTGGCCGTGGTCCAGCGACGTCTCATTGCCAGCCCGGAGCGCGTCAATCTCCATCTCGGGGATCCGCTCGTTCCGATCCCGGACCTGAAAGGCAACTGTCCCGTCCGCCTCAGACGGAACGAATGCGACCACGTCGACCGTCGTATCCGGCGCTACCGAGTGGACGATCGCGTTCTCGACGAGGTTCGTGAGGAGCATCGAGAGCAGCTCCGGGTCGGATCGGATTCGGAGTTCGCGCGGCGTCACCCGCCAGTTGCCCTCGAAGCCGTCGTGAGCGTTCGAACAGTGTGCTTCGATCTCCTCGAGCAGGTCGGCGACGGAGCGGTCCTCCGGGTGGATCGGTCGGTCCTGAACGCTCTCGAACTCTCGCGCCTTCTCGGCGATCGAGAGTAGCCGATCGCTTGCGGCCGCGATCGCCCCCGCCTGCGTCGTGTGTTTTGGGTCCGTCGCGACGCGCTTGAGCAGCTCCGCGTAGCCGGAGATGACCGTCGTCTCGTTCCGGAGGTTGTGTCTGAGAACGCGGGTCAACTACCCCACCCTACTTCGCTCACCCTGACGGGTTCGCTCGTGGAGGGTGGGGCTTGTCCATGAACTCGGCCTCGAACCCTTCCGGGTGGGCGGCGAATCCGCCGCTCGGCGTCACAGTTCCAGACTTCAGGGCAAGCTGACTGTTGCCCGTCCGCCGAGACGACTGTTGGCCCCGGCGGACGTACCGCATACCAATATTCTTCGCCGCGTTATAATCCGCGTTCGCCTCCGACTCGCACTTCACGCACCGGAAATCGGTGCGAGTCGCGCGATTCTCGTCTGCCGTGAACCCACACTCGGCGCACCGCGTCGACGTGTACGCCGACCCGACTTGCTTCACCGAGATACCTTCCGCTTCGGCTTTGTACTCCACCTGTTCGTACAGCGTTCGGAACGCCCACTTGTGCCCCCACGACGCACCCGTGCGGTCGCGGATGTGGGTCAAGTCCTCGAACGCGATTACATCACACTCGTATCGGAGTGCTTCATCTACGATAGCGTTCGACGCCCGGTGGAGCACGTCGCGGATGTACCGAAGTTCCCGGCCACTCGACTGTTCAAGCGTCCGGTGGGCGCTTCGAGTTCCGGTCTGTTGGAGTCCAGCGCGTACCTTCTCGAACTCACGGAGGTTGTGGGTCAACTCCCGTCCGCTGAAAAAGTAGGCAGTGCTGGTGACAGCGAGATTTTCGATACCGAGGTCAACCCCGAGAACCGTTCCGTCCTCGGCGGTGTTCCGTTCGGTGTCGGTCTTGGGTCGGCGGAAGCCGATGTGCAAGAAGTAGTCGCCGTCACGGGCGGTGAGCGTACTTTCTGTGACGCTCCATTCGTCGGAGTCGAGGTACTGCCGTTGGTAGCCCTCATCGGCGTCGGGAAGGGAAAGGTCGCACCGGACGCGGTTCTCCGTGGTGGAGAGCGACACGGTGTCGTCATCGAACAGCGTCATGGTCCGGGTGTCGTACTTCACCGTGGGTGCGGTAAAGGCCGGCTTGCTGACCTTCTTGCCCTTCGCCTTCCGTTCGATACAGCCGGTAATGGCTTGTGCGGCTTGGTGGGTGGCGAGAATCGCGTGTTGACTCCCGAGGTCGGTGTGTTCGCGCACGTCATCGTAGGCGAGGGGTTGTACGTCGCTCTTAGTGTTGCACTTGCCCCACGCCATGTCGGTTGCGAGTTGGCAACCACGCTTCCACTCGGAGATGGCGTCTTCGAGGAGGTCGCGTTGCTCGTCCGTTACCTCAAGACGAGTGATTGCCGTCCGGCGCACGTAGTCGTCAGCCACGTATTCAATGTGATTAGTGGGCTATTTATAGTTGATGTTTGCGACTAATACGAACGCGCTCCTCCCCTCCCTACTCGCTCCCTCTGGTCGCTCCTTGAGGAAGGGGACTCCGCGCTACCGCTCCCTGTTGAACACCATCAGCTGTTGCTCGCGCCGCCGCTCTTTGGTCACGTCGTACAAC
>CAZNOA010000051.1:0-10502 GCA_964574565.1 uncultured Halobellus sp.
CGGCGTCGGAGACGACCAGATCCGAGAGGTAGCGGTCGCCGTCGGCGGTGTCGACCGCGAACGCGCCGTACCGACCCTCGATACCGGTCACCTCGGCGTCGGTGACGAACTCGACGCCGAGCTCCTCGGCGAGCTCGACGATTCCGTCGACGACGGCGCCGATCCCCCCCTCTGGGTAGTAGACGCCCATGTTGTAGTCGACGTGGCTCATCAGGTTGTACAACGCCGGGGTGTTCGTCGGGGAGCCCCCGAGGAAGACAAGGGTGTACTGCATCAGCTGTTGGAGCTTCGGGTGTTCGAAGTACCCCTCCACGTGGCCCTGCATCTTGCCCAACAGCGAGAGCCCCCACGAGTACCGGAGCACGTCGCGGTCGACGTAGTCGCGGAGCCGCGGGCGGTCCTCGTAGACGAAGTGCTCCATCCCGATGTCGTACGTTCGCTCCGACTCCTCGAGATACGACTCGAACGCCTCGCCGGCGCCCGGCTCGTACTCCTCGAACAGGTTCTTGTTGTGTTCGCGGTCCGGCAGGATGTCCACTTGGTCGCCGTCCTTCCAGAACACGCGGTAGTGCGGATCCAGCCGCTCTAACTCGTAGAACTCGTCCGGCGTTCGGCCGAAGTGGCCGAAGAAGCGCTCGAACACGTCCGGCATCAGGTACCACGAGGGGCCCATATCGAACCGGAACCCGTCCGCTTCGAGGCGGCTCGCGCGTCCGCCCAACTGTTCGTTCTTTTCGAGGAGGGTGACGTCCGCGCCGGCGTCGGCGAGGTAACACGCTGTCGAGAGGCCGCCGAACCCGCCGCCGATCACGACGACGGATTCGCCGGCCACGGCGTCGATGTCCGGGGCCACGTCCATACTGAGACGTACGTCCGGGAGCAGTATAAATACCGGCCAGACGCGTCGAGTGGGTACCACTAAGTCGCGGAGGCCCGTACCGATCCGCACATGGATCTGACGGTCGCGATCACCGGCGCAACGAGCGGGATCGGACGAGCGGTCGCCGAGGCGTTCGTCGACGAAGGGGCGTTCGTCGCCGTCTCCGGGCGCGACGGTGACGCGGTCGATCGGACGGTCGACGCGTTGAACGAGCACAGCGGAAGCGACGGCGGAGGCGCCGACAGCACCGACGCCGACAGCACCGACGCCGACAGCACCGACGCCGACAGCACCGAAACTGAAACCGCCGACCCCGAGAGGGCCGCTGCGGGGACCGCGTGGGGCGAGCGCGTCGACGTCCGCGACGAGTTCGACCTCGAACGGTTCTTCGAGCGCGTCGCCCGCGAGGCCGGCCCGATAGATGTCGTCTTCGCGAACGCCGCGGTGTTTCACGGGGCGCCGGGCGAGAACCCGACGAACGAGACGAGCTACACCGACTACGACGACACGATGCGGACGAACGCCCGCGGGGTCTTCGCGACGCTCGTCGAAGCCGTCCCACACCTCGCAGACGACGCCCGACTGATCGTTCCGTCCGGGTCGGTCGCTCACGAGTCGAAGGCCGGGATGGGTGCGTACGCCGTCTCGAAGGCCGCGGCCGAGGCGGTCGCCCGCGGGTTCGCCGCCGACCTCGACGCGACGGTCGGCGTCGTCGACCCCGGGCTCGTCGCGACCGACCTCACCGGCATGGAGCGCGCCCGCGATCCCGAGAGCGTCGCCCCGCTGTTCGTCTGGGCTGCGACAGAGGCGCCCGCAGACGAGCTCGACGGCGACCGGATCGGGCTCCGCGAGTGGAAGCAGGCGACCCGATAGGGTATCCCGGAGACCGCGGCCAGACCCCACCGCTCGACCGCCTCCCGTGTTCGACCGACTCGCCGCGCGGGGGAACGCGGGTGTTCGGTGCGGTCCCGCGCGGAACCGCCGCCCGAAGTTGACCCGACTCGCCTCGGCGCGGGCGGCGCACGCACCGACTGTTCGCCCGCATGGATCTGCCGCGCGGTTTTTCCCTTACGGATTCGACACGCGATCTCCGACGTCGAAGTCGGGCGGCTCCGTCGCCATCGCCGCGACCGCGTCCATGAACGCCGCGCGGTAACTCGCCGGCCCGGCGGGCTCCGTCGCCGCCGCCCGCTCCCCGGCCAGTCCGTACGCTACCGTCGCGGTCACAGCCGCTTCCGCCGCGGTCGCGACCGGGCCGTTCGCTTCGCGGGTCAGCGCCGACATCGTTCCGAGCGTGCTCGCGAGCATGCAGCCCGACCCCACGAACGACCCCATCCGCTCGTGGCCGACCGCGAGTTCGTACGCCGTCCCGTCCGCGTCGGCGACGACGTCGGTCGGGCCCGACACGACGACGGCGGCACCGGTCTCCGACGCGAGCGCCCGCGCGGCGTCGCTGACGCTCGACTCGCCACCGTCGTCGTCGACCGACTCGACGCCTCTGACCGTCGCCTCCTCGCCGGCGAGTCCGCGAACCTCTCCGACGTTCCCCTTGATGATATCGAACGCGACGGCGTCGAGCAGTCGGCCGACCGACTCGACGCGGTGGGGGGTCGCACCGTAGCCGACGGGGTCTAAGACGACCGGCACGTCCGCCTCGTTCGCTCGCCCTCCGGCGTCGATCATTGCGTCGACGTCGGTTCTGGTCGCCGTCCCGGTGTTGATCACCACCGCGTCCGCTCCGGCCGCCATGTCCCCCGCTTCCGCCGGCGCGTCTGCCATCACCGGAAGCCCGCCCCAGTGGAGCGTGACGTTCGCCGTCTCGCTCGTCGTCACGTCGTTCGTGAGGTGATGAATCAGCGGCGCCGTTTCGCCGATCGCCGACAGCGCGTCGGGCAGACTCCCCTCTTCGAGGCGCTCGATCGGCGGCGACTCCTCAGACATCGGAAACCACCTCCCGGAGCTCCCCGGTCGCTGCCCGCGGATCGTCCGCGGCCGTGATCGCGGAGATAACGGCGACCCCGGTCGCACCCGCGTCGACGACCGCGGCCGCGTTGTTAGCGTCGATACCGCCGATCCCGATCACGGGGATGTCGACCGCGCGGGCTATCGCTTCGATCCGCTCCGTGCCGATCCCGTTCTCCTCGTCCGGAACGGCCTTCGAGGTGGTGCCGTACACGGCTCCCACGCCGAGATAGTCCGCTCCGGCGGCCTCGGCGGCCGTCGCTTCGGCGACGGTGGACGCGGAGACGCCGACGATCGCGGACGCTCCGAGCTGTTCGCGAGCGACTTCGACGGGGAGGTCGGACTGGCCGAGGTGAACGCCGTCGGCGTCGATCGCCCGCGCGAGGTCGATTCGGTCGTTGACGACGAGGGGGACGCCCGCAGCGCGCGTCTGGTCCCGGAGCCGAAGCCCGGTCCGGTATCGTTCCCGGGCGCTCTGTCCTTTGTCACGTAGCTGGACGACATCGATTCCGCCCTCGAGCGCGTCGGCGACGACGCTCGGGGTGTCTCGACCGGCCGAGTGACTCGCCCCCGTCACGAGGTACGTCCGCCACGTCGTTGGTTCCATTAGTGGTACCATCTGGTGGTCGCCGCAAAACGGTTGCGTTCTGCTCCGCCGTCACCGGCCCCCGGGAGACATCGACCCGGAGGCTAACAGACAGACACAAACCTCGCGACGACCGTGTGCGTAGTAATGCGCTCCCGGATTCGCGGCCGTCTCGAACGCGGTGGGGACGCGGTCGCGAACGCGCTCGACAGGGCGGGCGTCATCGATCGCGGCCGACTCGGCGAGACGCTCGATCTGGCGTGGCCGCGTATCGTCACCGGGTTCGCGATCATGTCGAAGAACACGGTCGACCTCGCGATCATCGGCATCGTGTTGGGCGCGCCGGCGGTCGCCGGGCTCGCGTTCGCGTTCGCGTACTGGCAGCTGGCGAAGTTCGTCTCCATCGGGCTCGCCGGCGGCACCGTCTCGCTCGTCTCACAGAACTACGGCGGCGACGAAGCCGACCGGGCAGCGCTCGTCGTCAAGCAGTCGCTGCTCGTCGCCGCCCTGCTCGCCGTCCCGATCGTCGCCGGATTCGTCGCGTTCGCCGAACCGCTCATCGCGTTGGTCGGCGGCGAAGGGGACGCGCTCCGGTTCGGCGTGACGTATCTCGCCGTTACCGCGCCGGCCCTGCTCTTCGAGTTCTTCAACATGATCGCGAGCCGGACGTACGCCGGCGTCGGCGACACGTTCACGCCGATGGTGGTCCGCGCCGGGGGCGCGCTGTTGAACGTCGCGTTGACGGCCGCGCTCGTGCTCGGTGCGGGACTCGGCGTGCTGGGGGCGGCCATCGGTACCACGGTCTCGATCGCGGCGGTCGGCCTCGTCCTCTCGTGGGGGATGACCGGCCGGTCGTACTTCGGACGCGGCGCGTCCCCGGTTCCGGTGGACCGCTCCGGCCCGTGGGTCGACGTCGAGCTCTCTCGGCAGCTCCTCCGCGTCTCGGCGCCGCTCATCGCGCGCCGCGTCGCCGAGGGGGTCGTCGTCTTCCCGCTGTTGTGGGTCGCGTCGTCGTTCGGCGCCGTCACGGTCGCCGCGCTCGAGGTCGGGCGTCGCGTTCGCGCCCTGCTCGGGAGCTTCAGCTGGGGGTTCTCCATCGCGGCGAGCACGCTCGTCGGGCAGCGTCTCGGCGCGGGCGAGGAGTCGCTCGCGGCGGAGTACGGCCGGGACGTGATCCGCCTGTCGGCGCTCACGTACGTCCTCGCGTCCGCGCTCGTGGCCGTCGCCGCGACGCCGATCGCGCGGGTGTTCGTCGACGACCCGGCCGCCGTGGCGGCGACCGCGACGTTCGTCTTCGTGGCGGCCCTCTCCGCGATACCGCTCGGAATCGACGGCTCGGTCACCGGGTCGCTGCGCGGCGCCGGCGACACGCAGTGGCCCTTCTTCGCGTCGATGGCCGGACTCTACCTCTTCGCGCTTCCGGCCGCCCTGCTCGGGCTGGTGACGCCGCTGGGCGTCGGCGGGCTGTACGCGGCGCTGATCCTCGAGAAGCTCGTTCCGGCCGGCCTGAACGGTCACCGGTTCCGATCGAACCGATGGCAGGCGGTCAGCCGGCGGTACCGCCCCTCCGCGGGCGACGTCGACGAGGAAGCCGGCTGACGGGCGACGAGGAGGTCGGCTGACCGCTGAAACGCGAGGTCGGGCTGCGACAGGTCCTACTCGTCGGCCGCGACCGACTCGATGACCTCGACGCTCCCGGTGAGCTGTCGGTGGACGTACGGGATGTCGATCCCGGCCTCGTCGAACGCCTCCTTCACCTCGGTGACGTATTCGGAGCGGACGCGGACGAAGTCCCCGCGGTCGGGGTCGGCGATCCACCACCGCGCCTGCAGCCCCACGTCGGAGTCGCCGAGCTCGACGAGGCGGACCGACGGCGCGGGGTCGTCGAGGATCGCCTCGTGCGCCTCCGCCTTCTCCACGATGATGTCCGTCGCCTCCGCGATGTCGTCGTCGTAGCCGATGCCGAAGACGAACTTCTGTCGGAGCGTCTCGTAAGCGACCGGGTTCGTCACCGCGTTGTTCGCGAGGTCGCCGTTCGGCACCGTGATCCGCTCGTTGTCGAACGTCCGGACCCGGGAGACTCGCAGATCGATGTCCTCCACCCGGCCGGCGTTCCCGTCCCACTCGATCCAATCGCCCACCTCGAACGGCTTGTCCTTCAGGATGAATATCCCGGCGACGAAGTTACCGAGCAGGTCCTGTGCGGCAAAGCCGATCGCGAGCGCGATGGCGCCGCCGAAGATGGCGAACGCCGAGAGGAACGACCCGTACCCCGCCACGGTGAACCCGATCGCGATCGCGCCGACCCAGACGATCGCGTTCGCAACGCTCACGCCGAGGCTCCTGACCGCCTTGTCGAACCCCCGGGAGGTGAGGAGCCGGCGTACCGCCGGAACGAACGCGTACTTGCCGAACAACAACACGACTGCGAAGCCGACGATAAACCCGACCGCCGATAGCGCGATGGCCCCGAGATCGATCGCGCCTCGGACGTTGCCAATCTGTAGTGGATGCATCATCGTCTTGTTTGTGAGAATATTTAAAGAAGCTACTGGCACCGCGATTCTTTATCTCCGGCGCTACGGACGGTCCGGCGACGGCGGTCACCGCGACCTGACTGCGAGCGGCCCGTCACCGTGGGCGACGCCGCGCAGGCGGCGACCGTGCACGTCCGCTGTGCGGATCCGGTCGCGAACCGCCGGCGCAATCCACGCCTCGCCGTTCGCCGGCGGGTCCGCGGGAGCGACGGCGGCCGGCCGAACGCCGTCCGGCAGGTACCGCGCGTACGTCGGCAGCCGCTCGCGGAGCGGCATCCCGCCCGCGTCGGCGACCGCCCGCAGCCCGTCGAGATCGGGCCACGCGTAGTCGGGGTTGATGTAATCGTCCGTGACCGGGGAGACCCCGCCGAGGTCGTCGATTCCGCAGTCGACCAGGTCGGCGGCCGGCGACAGGTTCGGCGGCACCTGAACGGACACCTCCGGCGGCAGCGCGGCTCGCGCCATCGCCACTGCGCGGCGCATCGCCTCTCGCCCCGGCGTCGCGAAGTCGGACCGCTCGTTCGGGACGACGTTCTGGACGATGACCTCCTGAACGTGGCCGTGTCGCTCGTGGAGCTCGCGGATCGCCAGCAGGCTCTCTGCGCGGTCGCGCCACGTCTCGCCGATGCCGACGAGGATCCCCGTGGTGAACGGGACGCCCTGTCGGCCCGCCGCTCGGATCGTGTTGAGCCGCTGGCCGGGGGTCTTGCGCCTGCCGCCGCTGTGCGCGTCGACGTCGGCGGTCGTCTCCAGCATGACGCCCATCGAGGCGTTCACCTCGCGGAGGTCGGCGAGCTGGGACTCGGTGAGGTCGCCGGGGTTCGAGTGGGGGAGCAGCCCCTCTTCTAAGGCGATCTCGCAGGCGCGGTAGAGGTAGTCGTGGATCGATCCGAACCCCCACGCGTCGAGCGTCTCGTGGATCGCGGTGTACCGGTCGTCCGGCTCGTCGCCGAAGGTGAAAAGCGCCTCCGTACAGCCCGCGTCGGCCCCGACCCGGCAGCGCTCTCTGATCTCGTCGGGCGACAGCAGCGTCGCCTCGCCCGGCACGTCGTAGTAGGTGCAGTACGTACAGGTGTAGCGGCAGGCGGTCGTCAGCGGGACGAACACGTTCCGCGCGAAGGTGAGACGGTCGGCGGCGTCGACGTCCGCGGGCGACACCGACAGCAGCCGCTCGACGCGGTCCCGGTCGACCTCGATGTCGATCCCGTACTCCGCCGCTGCCGTGAACACGTTCGACCCTCACGGTCCGGCCTCAAAAAGGATCGCGGTCCCGGATCCGCAGCGGGAGACTCTTGTCGCTGGCGGCGAATATTCGGCTATGAGCGCTCCGCACAACGGATCCCCCGCGTCGCCGCGACCGCGGCTCTCCGGAGGTGTCCGCTGATGGGGTCCGCACCCAACGAACGGACCGGTCCGGGTTCCGACGAGGCGGCCGAAATCGACCCCGACGGACCCGTCGTGCTCTTCGACGGCGTCTGTAACCTCTGTAACGGGGTCGTCTCGTTTCTCATTCCGCGCGACAGCGAGGGGCGGCTCCGGTTCGCCTCGCTGCAGTCCGAGGCCGGCCAGGCGCTCCTCGCGGACCACGGGCTCCCGACGACGGACTTCGACTCGATCGTCCTCGTCGAGGGCGACCGCCTCTACCGCAAGTCGTCCGCGGTGATCCGGATCGCCGAACTGCTCGGGTGGCCCTACCGCGTCGCGACGCTCGGCCGGGTGGTCCCGTCCCGCGTCGGCGACTGGGCGTACGACGTCGTCGCGGCGAACCGCTACGCGTGGTTCGGACGGAAAGACCAGTGTATGATCCCGGACGAGGACGTCAGCGACCGGTTTCTCTCGTAGTTCCGGCGGTCGCCCGAGGCGGCGCTCACTCCCGAACGACGTCGACTCGCCCGTCCGTCGTGTCCAGCGTGAATCCCGCCTCCTCGAGCCACCGTGCCGCGGCGCCGTCGCCGTGTATCAACAGCTCTGCGAGGTCCGCCGGCTCGTCGATGTCCGTCGCGAGTCGGTGTGAGTCGACGGCGTGGACGCTCGCGCCGATATCCGCTGCGGCCCGGCGGTGATCGAGGTAGGAGGCTCCGTGGTAATCCACTCGGAACGCCGGGTGATCGACGACTAGCGCGTTCGTCCCGCCGCCGCGACCGGGCGCGACGGCGACGTCGGCCCGCTGGCCCGCGTCGAAGAGCCTACCGAGCGCTTCGGGCGTCGCGAGCGCCACGTCGGCCATGACGATAGCGATCGGATCGGGATCGTCGCCCGAACTGTTGGTCTCGCCGTCCTCGGCCGCCTCGGATTCGAGAACGCCGTTGACCGCGGCCGTCAGCGGGCGGTCGTCGACGACGACTCGATGTGAGATATCGTCATCGACCGGCCCCGTCGCGAGTACGCGGGGCGTACCGCCGGCCGCAGTGATCGCACCGAGCACGTCGCGAAGCATGGCTCGCGCGAACGACGCTCGCTCTTCGGGGGTTAACACGGCCGAAAGCCGAGACTTCGGGCGGTCTGTAGAATAAGGAACGATAACGTCCATCGGCAGCGATACTGCGGGCGAGCTAGAACAGGGATTCCAGCTCGTCGCTGTCGTCGTTGACGAGGTCGTCGAGGTTATCCTCGCTCTCCTCGCGGATCTCGTCTAAGTTGTCCTGCGCCTCGATGGCGACCTGCTGGAGCTCCTTGATCCGTGGGACGTTCGTGACGCCCGCGAGCAGGATCACGGTGGCGACGAAGCCGGCGCCGCGGTACGGGTAGTCGCCGCCGCGGACCTCCATCGAGCCGGTCTGCTCTTCGAGCCACTTGCGGCCGCGCTCGATACCCTTCCGGTTGAGGTACTCCGGCGGGCCGGCGAGCACGAGCAGCGCCCGCTCGGCGCCCTCGATCTCACAGGGGAGCGTGAGCCGCCCCAGCGCGGCCTTCCGGACGAGACTGGTGATGCGGTTCGTCGTGTGCGCGCTGTCGAGTTCGTCGGTCCCGTCGTCGTTGCGGAGCCGCGAGAGCAGCCCGCCCGAGGTTCGCTCTTCGACCTCCTCCTCGGCGTAGCCGACCGTGGAGACGCCGCCGCCGGAGAGTGTGTTGATGATCTCCGAGGAGTCGACGACGCTCTCGGCGACCTCTTGGCCCTGCTGGATCTCGCCGGCGCCGAAGAGGATGCCGAACCGACGGACGATCTCCTCGTTGATGTCCTCGTAGCCGCCCTGGACGGACTCGCCGGTCTTCCGCCAGGAGTCGTTGTCGAACACCATCAGGTTGTCCACCTCGCGGACGAACGTCTGGAACGATCGGGCGGCGTTCAGGGTGTAGATCCCTCCCTCGTCGCTGCCCGGCAGGATGCCGAGCCCGTAGACGGGTTCGGTGTAGATCCGCTTGAGGTGTTTCGCGAGCACCGGCGCGCCGCCGGAGCCCGTGCCGCCGCCCAGCCCGGCCACGACGAGGAACGCGTCCACCTCGTGGACCGGGATCGAGTCGATGGCGCCCTGTACTTCGTCGATGTCCTCCTCGGCGATCTCCGCGCCGAGCTCGTTGTCAGCGCCGACCCCGTGTCCCTTGACTCGGGACTGCCCGATGAGCACGCGCTGGTCCTCGGCGATGTGCTCGAGGCCCATCAGATCGGCTTTGGCCGTGTTGACGGCCGCGGCCGCGCGGACGATCTCCGACCCCGTCCGTTTGTCGTACTCCAGGAATTTGTCGACGACTTTCCCCCCTGCCTGTCCGAATCCGATCATTGCAAGTTTCATCGTGTGCTCCCTCCGCCTTTGAAATAAACAGAGCGCGATCCTCTATTTAAACCTTCGGTTGACGTTACCAGCATTGATATTCACTTGGCTGACACGAACGCGGCCGCTCCGGTCCGACCGCGACCCGTCCGTGTTCGTTCGGTTTTCGTGCGGTCATTCGACGCCGAGATACGCCCCGAGCGTGGTCATCTCCGCTTCGTCGACGCCGAACGCGGCGGCGTCGTTCTCCGCGGTCGTGTTGTCGAACTGCAACGAGCGGTACTGGTCCGGTCCCATCGGGAACCCCGGTACCGCGCCGAGCACCGACAGGCCGATCTTGGCGAGCGGCATCGGCAGCGAGACGATCGTGACGCCCTTCCGCTCGGCCTCGTACACGAGGTCCGTCACCTGTCGCAGCGTCAGCACTTCGGGGCCGCCGATCTCGTACGTCTCGCCGGCGCGGTCGTCCTCCGTGAGCGCCGCGACGAGCATCGGGACGAGGTCCCCGACGTGGATCGGTTGGAACCGGGTCTTCCCACCGCCCGGCAGCGGATAGAGCGGAACCCCCGGGGCGAACATCTTCTTCAGCCGCTTGGTGAAGGAGACGAACTCGCCGCCCTCGCCGAAGACGACCGACGGGCGGAATATCGTCCAGCTGAGGTCGCTTTCGCGGACGATCGTCTCCGCCTGTCCCTTCGCACGGATGTAGGCGGTGTCGCCGTCGGGATCCGCTCCGAGCGCGCTCAGCTGGAGGAACCCCTCGACGTCGCCGGCCTCCGCCGCCCGAACGAGGTTCTCGGTGCCGCCGCGGTGGATCCGGTCGTGCA
>CAZNOA010000052.1:0-10299 GCA_964574565.1 uncultured Halobellus sp.
GCCGGTGGATCAGCTCGTCGGGGATCTGGTCGCCGCGGGTCTCGACGCGCCGGAGTTCGACGTCGCGTCGACGACTCGACAGGGCGTCGCGGACGGTTCCGGCCTGCCGGACAGCCAGATCCGAGCCGCGAGTGGCGAGCCTGAGCGTATCGGTCATACCCGACGTGAGGCTCCCCGCGTTCAAAAGTGCATTAGTTCGCTCGCCTCGGCGTGACTCGAGGGCACACGGCCGACGCGGCCGGCGACGATGGAGGGCGCACCGCCGACGCGGCCGGCACGCCTTGCCCGGCTCGGACGCCCGAGGGTTCAAATCCGATCCCGTCGAACGCCTCGGTATGTACGCGGTCGTCGGCTGCAACGAGTGTGCCGCCATGTGGCTCCTCACGGACCCACAGGCGAGCGACAGCGCGAACTGTCCGCGCTGCGGGAAGACGCATCGGACGACCAAGCTCAAGCGCTTCTTCGAGTCGGACGACCGCGACGCGGCCCGCGAGGCGCGCGCGGCGCTGCTCGCGAAGAAGCGCGGCGACAGCGCGGCGTTCGCCGAGATCGACCACGTCTCCGAGCTCGAACGCGCCGTCGACGACGCCGGCATCGACGACCGGGAGTACCTCGAAGCCTCGGGGATCGACGCCGACGCCGTCTCCGAGGCCGGCACGCGCGCAGAGGGCGGGAGGTCGCCGTCCCGGAGCCGAACCGAAATCCTCCGCGACGCCGTACGCGCGGTCGACGAGCCGACCGAAGACGCGGTCGTTGCCCACGCGAGCGAGCGGGGGGTCCCCGCGGACGCGGCGCGAGAGCTCCTGACGAAACTCACCCGTCGCGGGGAGCTCTCGGAGTCCCGAGGGCGGTATCGGGTGCTGTGAGCGGGGACGGTTGGTGAGGGTGAGCAGCCGCGATTCCCGCCGAAAAGCCCCGCAAATCCCGCGAACGACCCCGCAATTCCCGCCGGGCCTCCCCGTAATTCCCGACAAAACACTTATACTTCCCATCGTATCGCAGCGTATGGACACGAAAAAGACCCTCCTCGCGGCGGCCGCCGCGCTGCTTCTCGTCAGCGCGGTCGGCGTCGTCGCGGCACCGGACGCGCTCGTCGACCCGCGCGAGGGCGACGAGCGCCCCGGAGACATCCGCATCGCCGACACGGTGGTGTCGCCGGGAGAGATCCGCGGTGAGACCGCGGAGCTCGAGCTCGGACTCGACCTCCAACACCGCGGCTCGACCGTCGAGAACGTCACGGTCCGCCACCGCGCGATTGGCGCCGACTCCGGACTCCTCGTCGACGAGACGACGATAGCCGTCGGCGACGTCGACGTCGAAGGCGAACAGACCGTGAGCGGGAGCGTCGACGTCGAGCGCTCCGGCGGCTACCGGATCGAGACCGTGGTGTTCGTCGACGGCGAACGCCGGACCAGTCAGACGACCCGCGTCGGCGGCGTCGAGGCGCTCACGCCCGATTACGCCGACTCGCGCGTCGGATTCACCGAGGACACCGTTTGGCCGACCATCGCGGTCAGCGTCGCCGACGCCGACAACACGAGCGCGACCCTCTCCGTGTCGGTCTCGGTGACGAACCGCGGCGACACCATTTCCGACGACGTCGACCTCCGGCTGCTGGTGCGACAGGCCGACTCCAACGTCATCGCCGACGAGGCGCGCGAGACCGTCGGATCAGTCCGTCCGGGCCGCACCGACACCGTGACGACGACCGTCGAGGTGCCGGCCAACTACAACTACTACCTCGACGCCGCGCTGTTCGACGACGACGTCCGGATCGACGAGACGCAGGGGGTCGCCAACCTGAACCCCCGAGAGACGATCAGCGCCGATGAGACCATCGAAGACGTCGAGTTCGCCGTCGAAGACTTCGCCGACACGGACGACTCGCGGCCGGTCGACGACGTCGACGAAGCCGACGACGTGGCCGAAGACACCCAGGACGACACGCCCGGATTCGGCGTCGGCGTCGCGCTGGCCGCGCTCCTCGCCGCGGCGCTGTACGCCCGGAGGCACCGATGACTGACGGCCGACCGGACGAAGCCGACCGACCCGACGACCGAACCCCGAACGACGCCGCCATCTGACCATGAGAGACGACACCACAGCCCCCGAGACCGAAGCGGCATCGGCCACGACCGACCCCGGCGACGAGCGGGACCCGAGGCGCGGCCGCGACGAGTCGATCGTCCCGCGATTCGACCGACTGAGCACCGATCGGCTCCGCGAACTGCTCGATCGGGTCGCGCTCGCAGCGCTGGTGGTGTTGGCGCTGATCGCGGGCTGGAGCTTCTACGGTCACGCCGGCGCCGCGATTCGGACGTGGATCGATCCCTCGTACCAGCCGATAGCGCTCGCGGCGTTCAACCTGACGGTGCTGCTCGTCGCGCTGGCGGGGGTTACACACCAGCTCTCCCGGATTCGCGAGAGCGAGAGCGAGAGCGGCGACGCGACCGCGACGACGGGCGAGTAGCCGATCGACTCGCCGGGTCGCCGGATTCGACTCCTACTCCTCCGGGAGGTCCTCCGTGCTGGCGGGGATCTGCTCGACCTGTCCCGCGAGCGTCGCCGCGTCGCCGGCGACGGTGGAGGCGTCGACGCCGGCCTCGTTCGCGACCAGCCTGACGTGTGCGGCCAGCAGCGCGAGCGCCCGCAACCCCTCGCCCTCCGAGTCGCCCTCGCTCCGTTGGGCGAACGTCGTGTCGATCTCGCCGTCGCGGACGACGCCGACGTGGATCGCCTCGATCCCCTCGCCGTCGAGGAGGGCGCTGGCCCTGTCGATCTCGGCGGCGAAGGCGTCGGTTCCGTCGCTGTCGTCGTCGCTCGCCGCGTCGTGGTCGCTCATAAATGGACGTACGCGTGGTCGAGACAAAAGGGCGGCGTTCGGGCGGAAGAGCGCGAATCCGAACGGCGAATCGAAACTCCGGGCGCGGTCGGTCGAGCGTCAGTCCGGACGGGGTCGAGCGATGAACAGCGATTCTTCGAGGGTGAACGGGTCGTACACCGACTGGTGGCAGACGCAGTAGGAGCCGTCCTCGGCGTTGTACCGGGCGGCCTCCTCGAGCTGTTTGTAGCCGGGGATACAACAGAAGTGCGTACAGACGTTGAGGTACGCGAGGAATCCCCTATCGGTCGACGCTTCGATCCACTCGTCCTCCTCTGCCGCCTGCTCGATCTGCTCGGACCGAATGACGACCGCGTTCAGGACGGCGTCGGCGTCTTCGGAGCGCCAGGTGACGGCGGCGGGCTTGCCGACGCCGTCGTTACCGAGCCCGTTCCCCCATTCGTCGTAGTCGTCGAAGTCGTCGGCGCGTATGCGGTCGCCGGCGTCGTACGTCTCGTCTTGCCACTCGTACGATCCCGGCGCGGCGCGGAACAGGTTGTCCGACTCGAAGCTCGGATCGACGTTCTCCTGTGACTCGACGCCGCAGTACTGGAACCACTCGCCGGCGTAGGTACGGCCGCCGAGTTCCTCTTGAGCGACCTCGATCTCCTGACCGTCTTGGGTGACCGTCGTGGTCTCGGGCCAGATGCCCTCGATGTACCCGTCGTCGGTGATACGGAGCGGGATCTGTGGGAGGCCGCGCGGTGCCGGACCGCCGGTGTGGGCGATCGTCGTCGCGATGGTCGCGCCCCCGCCGATACCGCCGGCGGTCGTCAGGGCGTTCACCGTCGCCGAGCCCGTCGCACCGACCCCGGCGAGGGCCGCGCCGCCGACGACGCCCTTGACGAAGCGTCGCCGTCCGGATTCGGCCGGATACTTGTCGGACTTGCTCATAGCCGACGTTCGGGATGGGGCGATAAAAAGGGTGGCGAACCGTCTACCACGGCGGGAATCGGTCGAGAATCCAACGAGTCGCCGGTCGACTGCCAGCTTCGCAGGCTGCGACCGGCCGTCCGAAGACCCGCGATCGGCCGTCCGCTGCGACCGTCCGCTCGGTGATCCACGATCGATCAGGAAGTTTACTCGAAACTGAGGCAAACGTTCGTTCGGACATCGCTTTTAACCGACTGCGATGGATGTGTGTGTGGTATGGCGTTACACAACCGAAACGTGCGGACGGACGTCAGGGAGCTCGGCGCGCTCGTGGGTGACGTCCTCGCCGCACAGGCCTCGACGGAGGCCTACGAGACAGTGGAAGACCTGCGAAACGCGGCGATCGGCTACCGGCACGGAGACGCGGCGAGTCGAGACCGGCTTCACGAGTCGATCGACGGGCTGTCGACGACCCGAGAGGGGATCGTCGCCCGCGCGTTCACGACTTACTTCGAGCTGATCAACCTCGCCGAGGAGCGCGAGCGGGTCCGCGCCATCCGGAACGCGGACGACGGAGGCGCCCTCCACGACTCCTTCGAGGCCACGATCACCGAGTTCGCCGAGGCCGGCGTCGAGCCGGACGAGCTCCGTGAGATCCTCGAGGACGTGCTGATCGAACCGACGTTCACCGCCCACCCGACCGAGGCCCGACGAGCGACCGTGAAAGCGAAGCTCCGGTCGATCGCCAACCACCTCGGCGAACTCGACGAGCGGAACCTCACCGAACGCGAGCGCAACGCGATCTGGCGGGACGTCACCGCCGAGGTGACGAGCCTCTGGGGGACCCGACAGGTCCGTCAGCGACGCCCCGAGCCGGAAGACGAGGCGCGCAACGTCGGTTGGTACCTCGAGAACACCCTCTTCGACGTCGTCGGAGACGCCTACGAGGAGTTCGAGGAGACGATCTCGAGCGAGTACGGCGACATCGACTGCCCGAAGCTGTTCGAGTTCCGCTCGTGGGCGGGGTCCGACCGAGATGGGAACCCGTACGTCACTCCCGAGGTGACCGACGAGACCCTCGAACGGCAGCGCTCGGTCGCCATCGAAAAGTACCGAGACCGGTGTAAGCGGCTGTCGGCCGTCTTGAGCCAAGACGGCGATCGATACGCGATCAACGACGCGCTCGCGGAGTCGCTCGCGGCCGACGCCGAGCGGTTCCCGGCCGTCGTCGAAGCGGCCCGCGAGCGGTACCCCGACGAGCCGTACCGTCAGAAGCTCCGGCTGATGCGCGAGCGGCTCGACCGCGTCAACGACGTCCGCCCCGGCGGGTACCCCGACGGCGACGCCTTCCTCGAGGATCTCAACGTCATCGCCGACTCGCTCGCCGCCGACGGGCAGGACGCCGTCAGAGAATCGTTCGTCGAGCCGCTGCGACGGCAGGTCGATACGTTCGGGCTCACCCTCGCGTCGCTCGACCTCCGGGATCACCGCGAGAACCACACCGAAGCCGTCGCCGACGCGGTCGCCGTCGAGGGCGTCGATTACCGCGGCATGGACGAGGCGGCGCGCACCGAGTTCCTCACCGAGGCCATCCTTCAGGACGACCCTGTCGTCGACACCGACGAACCCGGCGACGTCTCCGAGACGACCGAGCGGGTGCTCCGGCGGTTCAGCGAGTTCGCCGAGTGGCAAGACGAGTACGGCACGCAGGCGATCGACACCTACTGTATCTCGATGACCGAAGAGCCGAGCCACGTGCTCGAAGTGCTCTTCTTGGCCGATCAGGTCGGCGCCGTCTCGCTGCCGGACCACTGCGGGCTCGACGTCGTCCCCCTCTTGGAGACGGAGTCGGCGCTCAACGGCGCCGAGCGCATCCTCGGCACGCTGTTCGACAACGAGGCGTACGCGGCGGCGCTGGAGGCTCGCGGGTCGCTACAGGAGGTGATGCTCGGCTACTCCGACTCGAACAAGGAGAACGGCTTCCTCGCCGCGAACTGGGACCTCTACGAGAACCAGCGCCGGATCGCGCAGTTCTGCCGCGAGGAGGAGGTCACCCTCCGGCTGTTCCACGGCCGAGGAGGCTCCATCTCCCGCGGGGGCGGCCCGATGAACGAGGCGCTGCTCGCGCTTCCGAACGAGACGGTGACGGGGCAGGTGAAGTTCACCGAGCAGGGCGAGGCGATAGCCGAGAAGTACGCTAACCCGCGGATCGCCGAGCGGGAGCTCGAGCAGATGCTCGACGCGCAGATCCGTGCGCGACGCGAGGCGAACGAGGAGCCGACCGAGGAGGTTCCCGACGAGTGGGTCGACGCGATGGAGACGATGGCCCCCGCTGCTCGCGAGACGTACCGCGGGCTGTTGAACAGCGACGGGTTCGTCTCCTACTTCGGCCAGGCCACCCCGATCTCCGTCGTGGAGGATCTCAACCTCGGCTCTCGACCCGCGTCCCGCTCCGGTGAGCGCACCGTCGAGGACCTCCGCGCCATTCCGTGGGTGTTCTCGTGGACGCAGACCCGCCTCATCCTCCCCGGCTGGTACTCGCTCGGATCCGGCATCGACGCCTATCTCGACGAAGTCGGGGAGGAGGCCGGAATGGAGACGCTCCGTGAGATGTACGAGGAGTGGCCGTTCTTCAAGACGACCCTCGACAACGCGGCCCTCGCGCTCGCCCGCACGGAGCCGGAGATCGCCGCGGAGTACGCCGATCTGGCCGACGACGAGCTGCGAGAGCGATTCTTCCCCGAGATGGTCGGCGAGTACGAGCGCGGCCGCGAACTCGTCTTGGCGATCAGCGGTCGCGACAGCCTGATCCGCCGCGAGTGGCTCTCCGAGAGCCTCGAACGCCGGAACCCGTACGTCGACCCTCTGAACCTCCTGCAGGCGGACCTGCTCGGTCGCACCCACCGAACCGACGAGGAGGAGCGCACCCTTCGGCTCACCGTCAACGGTATCGCCGCCGGGATGAAGAACACGGGATAAGCAGCGCTTGAGCGATACCGCTTTCACGTATTTTTCGACGCATCCGTCGCCGAGCGCCCGCTGAGCACGCGCTAACGGAAGCGAGGAGCCCGAGCGATATCGAGTGGCCGAAGCGACGCCGATCCGAGCGGACGGATTTCTATATCGCAGAATGTGATTTACTTCAGATCTCGCGGGGCGACGCGTTGCTGAGAGCAAAACGCGAAGAGACGGCACAGCTCGGACGAAAATGCGGTTTGAGCGTCGCTACAGGGATCGATCGGGCAACACGAGAAACGAAGCGGCGGTCTACGCGTAGCGTTCGAGTTCGGGCCGGTCGAGGTCTTCGAGGACGTCGGCGGCAACCTCCGAGAGGAACGCCTCGCCGTCGTCGGAGAGGCGGCGACCCTCGCCGGCGGCGGTCATGACGAGTCCCTCGTCTTCGAGCGCCTGGAGCGACGCGCGGATGAGTTTGCGGGAGCCGCTCGAGTGGCGTCCGGGACGAACCGCGTAACGGTTCGAGCCGCGCTTCTTCGAGCCGTATTCGGTGGCGAGCCGCTCGATGCCGATCGGCTCGTTCTGTGCGACCTTCCGGAGCAGGCTCGCGGAGCGAACGTACCAGAAGTCCTCCTGTTCGGGCGGGAGCTCTTTGCCGGAGCCGCTCTTCGCGAACTCGACCCAGTCGGGCTCGTCGATTCGGTCTTCGAGTCGGGCGGCGACCTCCTCGATGAGGGCGTCGGCCGGCACGTCGTAGATGGTTGCCATTGCAGTGAATTTCAGCCTAACGTCGTTTAAACCCATCGTATTCGAGAGACGCCGTGTGACCGGTTTTCACGGGGCAGCGGCGTCACAGAAGGATATCTCGGACGGGTCTGGAGCGACCGACTACTCGACGTATTCGTACTTCCGCTCGTTCATCCGGCCCCATCCGGTGAAGACGAACTCCTCGCTCGGCTGGGTGAACTCCTCGATCTCGCGTTCGACGTCCATGTCGTACTCGTGGACGTCGTGGACGTCCTCGTACTCCTCCCAGGTGAGGTCGTAGCGGGCCGCGAGCTGCGCGTCGATGTCTAACCCCTCGATCTCCGCTCGCCATCCCTCTCGCACCGTTTCGGCGTGGATCTCCGCCTGCGCGCCGGAGCCGTACGAGGCGACGAGCAGCGTGTCCCCGACGAACGACCGGTCACGGTCGAGCGCGTCGCGCAGGGCGCTCACCCGAGCGATGTGGACGGAGCTTGTGTACCAGTTGCCCACCTCTCTGGAGAGGCCGAGCGTCGGCTCCACGACGGCGTCGTACCACGTCTGGTACTGGTCGGTCGTCTTCAGGTCGTCCATGTAGTCGCTGATCGCCTCCTCGTAGGCCTCCCGGTCCGCGAAGTCGTCCTCGCGGGGCTGTCGACCGATCTCGTCGGCGAGCGCGTCCTCGTACTCGGTGTCGCGGATGACGTGGCGGTACGCCAACAGCGCCGCCTTCCGGACCATCCCGGGGAACGGCGTGTGGAACGGGGCGTAGACGAAGTCGTCGAGGTGGACCTTGCCCGCGACCGACTGGTAATCCTCCAAGGCCTCGCGCATCCGGGAGAGGTACACCTGCACCGAGCGTTTCCCGTCGACGCTGGGGAACTGCTGGTTCGGTTTCAGGAAGTCCGTCTCGTCTTTCGAGCCGTATCCCTGCTCCATCGAGAGCTCGACGAGCGACGGCTCCTCGTCGATTAACATTGCGACGGCGCCCGCGCCTTGCGTCGCCTCACCGGGGTCGCCGCGGGCGTACAGCGCGGTGTCCGTCGAGATGACGAGCGCCGCGCGGTCGCGGTTCCGACCCGCTCGGATCCAGTTGTAGGCGTCGTCGATGGCCTGCGTGCCGGCGAGGCAGGCGAACTTGCGCTCGCCCTTGTTGGCGTGGGTGAAGTCGGCGTCGTACACCTGTTCGAGACAGCCCGCGATGTACGTAGACGCCGGCTTGGAGTGGTCGAACGCCGACTCGGTAGCGACGTCAATTCGGCCGATATCGTCGGGTGTGAGCCCCTTGCGGTCCATCAGTCCCTTGGCGGCGTTCGCGCCCATGGTGACGATGTCCTCGTACACGTCCGGGAACGAGGAGTTGGTGAGTCCGAGCCCCTTCGTGTACTTCTCCGGGTCGTCGCCCTTCTGCGGGGCGAACGTGCCCGGCAAGTCGAGCTTGAGCTTTCCGGTCCAGATTTCGATGGCGTCGATGCCGACAGCAGTCATGGGCGATTGTTCATGAGGTGGGCATATGGCTTTGTCGATGCGGGTTACGTCGATTGTCGACTATTCGCCCCCACCGCGATCTATTATTTCGAACTGGCGCACAAGTGCTGTATCTGCGTCACTCCGTTCGAAAGCAACATCAAACTGGTCACCGGTGGTTACGTCACGAGCGTCTACACCCGATACATCGATTGTCACCTGCGTGTCTTCAACTATTTCGCCATCGGTCGCGGTCAGCGTGAGTTCGTCATCCGCAGTAAACTCAGCGCTGCCGTCAGAGACTGTATCTACTGTTGCATCAGAGTAATCGACACCGTCCGAATCGGGGTTTGACAGATCGATTGTAACTGTTTCTTCTTCTGCTAGGTCGTCTGCAAGAGTTGCCGTGAACGTCTGATCTCTATTGTTTTGGTTAGGAATGTTCGAAACAGACGCGTCTGTCAGACCTGTCTCGTCCGACGGAGAGTCAATCCTAACTTCGATCTGATCGACATCGTCCCCTGCTGACGCATACAGTTCAAATATGTCGCCTGCGTCGGCTTCGCCCGCATTAACACCGACATCGGCTGTTCCTGACTCGTTCGAGAATAGATCATCATCAATTGTCAGCGTACCTGATTCCCCGATCCTCGCGAATGAGGCATCGATTCTCGCATCTTGAATAGGATTGCCTGAATCACGGTCAGTAACTTTTACCTCTACGTTGGCAGTTTGTTCTTCAATTATTCGTACCGGCTCTGATTCATGCCACGAGACATTAAATGTGCGATTTGATTCAATATCATCCCGCTCTCCCTGGACGGTTACGTTCGAAAACGGCGTCTCATCACCGGATCGACCCTCGTACCCGACGCGCGCCATCTGAAGGTCCCACGTGCCACTGAGTTCGACTGTGACGGATTGAGTTGTGGTATCAACGACTCTCGCGTTCGATTCACCCGTCTCCATGTCGTCTCCGATCAGATCGGTCCAAACAGCGGGAGAGTGGGTCGGGAGAGTAACACTGAACGGATCGCTGTTCTCTCCCTCAATCGGTACTGTCGGTGTCGGCCCGTCTACCGTCTCCGGATCGATCGTCGTCGAAAGCCCCTGTCTATCGATATCGTCGCTGTACGTAACGAGAGACAGCTGTCGATCTTCGCCATCAATCGTCCGCTGTCCGGTTATCGTTCGATTAGCTCCCTCGAACCGGTTATAAAGGAGTGAGTGCTCGAATGTCGTTCGCGGGGGGTTCTGATACTCGTTGTATCCCGGACGCAGCGAGAGCAGTAGCGTGTCGTGTGTCTGGTCAAACAGCGGTTCGGTGTTCTCGAATCGGTTCGCTTCGCCCGGATCGACTCTCGCATTCCGGATGTCAA
>CAZNOA010000053.1:0-10248 GCA_964574565.1 uncultured Halobellus sp.
CCAGCTCCATCAGCGGGTAGCCGTCGGCCATCGCCATTCGCGTGCGGACGGTGACCCCCTCGTAGTCGATCCGCATCTCCACGTCCATCAGCGAGCCGGTGAGCTCCGTGTAGCCGTTCTCGTGGTCGATCGCGTCGGCGACGCGGTCGTCGTGGATCTCGACCGTCACCGATTCGCAGAACGGCTGGTTCTCGATCGCCTCCGCCATCGCCGCCTCCAGGCTCCGCGTGCTTGACGGACTGACCGGCGTCCCGGCGAACTGGTGGTACAGCGACCCGAACTTGATTCCCGCCTCGAAACACGCCTGCTGGGCGTCGGTTGCCATACCGGATCGGGGCGGCGGTGACGCAAGAAGCTTCGGAGGCGGTCGCGCTCGACCCCCGGCGAGTTCGTCGGGCGGGTGGCGTTCGCCGCGCCGCGGAACCGAAGGCGTTTGGTACGAGAGACCGGATCGAAGGGTATGAACACCCTGTGTGTCACGGGCGGGCGAGTCTTGCGGTCGGACGGTCGCGTGGACCGGGCGGACGTCGTGGTCGATCGCGACGCGGGGACGATTCACGCGGTCGACGCGCCCGGCGAGGTCGCGGACGCGGTCGAAACGGCGACCGAGACGCTCGACGCCGAGGGGTCGCTCGTGATCCCCGGGCTCGTCAACGCGCACACGCACGTCGCGATGACGCTCCTCCGGGGCTACGCGGACGACAAGCCGCTCGACTCGTGGCTGCGAGAGGACATCTGGCCGGTGGAGGCCGAACTCACTCCGGACGACATCGAGGCGGGCACCGAGCTCGGCGTCGTGGAGCTGATCCGGTCGGGGACCACGGCGTTCGCGGACATGTACTTCGCGATGGAGCGCGTGGCCGACGTCGTCGACCGAGCGGGGTTGCGCGCGCGACTCGGTCACGGCGTGGTCACGGTCGGGAAGGACGACGCCGACGCGCGTGCAGACGTCGGCGAGGGGGTCAGAGTCGCGAAAACGCTCGACGGCGCTGCGGGCGGTCGGATCCGGACCGCGTTCATGCCCCACTCGCTGACGACCGTCGGGGAGGAGTACCTCCGCGAGGGGATAGCCGAGGCGCGCGAGGCGGGCGTTCCGGTCCACCTCCACGCGAACGAGACGACCGACGAGGTCGACCCGATCGTCGCCGAGCGCGGCGAGCGGCCGATCGAGTACGCGGCCGACCTCGACGCGCTCGGTCCGGACGACTTCTTCGCGCACGGCGTCCACCTCGACGAGACGGAGATCGAACGGCTGGCGGAGTCGGGGACCGCGATCGTTCACTGCCCGGCCTCGAACATGAAGCTCGCCAGCGGGATGGCCCCGGTCCAGCGGCTCCGCGAGGCCGGCGTGACGGTCGCGCTCGGCACCGACGGCGCCGCCTCGAACAACGACCTCGACGTGTTCGACGAGATGCGCGACGCCGCCATGCTCGGGAAGCTCGCCGCGGACGACGCGAGCGCGGTCCCGGCCGAGGCGGCCGTGGAGATGGCGACCGCCGCGGGCGCCGACGCGCTGGGACTGCCCGGCGGTCGGATCGAGCCGGGCGCCGCCGCGGATCTCGCGGTCGTCGACCTCGAGGCCGCGCATCTCACGCCGGTTCACGATCCGGTCTCTCACCTCGCGTACGCGGCTCGCGGAAGCGACGTGCGCCACACCGTCTGTGACGGACGGGTGCTCATGCGCGACCGCGAGGTGCTGACGCTGGACGCCGAGGCGATCCGAGAGCGCGCCGCCGAGGCGGCCGCGGACCTCGTCGCACGAGCGGAAGACGGGGCGTGAACGAAGCAGATCCGGGCCGGCGAACGCCCCCCGAAGCCCCCGCGTCCCAGATCTCGGCGGAGAAACGCGTAAACCGGAAATAATCCGGCTTAAACGGAGTTAACCGAGTTCCCTTTTTATAGGATAACCGCGCCACGCACCGAGTGGACATGAGCAAACGCACGATAGCCATCTTGATGGTCGCGGTCGTCGCGCTCGGCGCGATGGCCGGCGCCGCGGCCGCCGAGGGAGACCTCGGCGTAGACGTCGAGGACGCGGACGGCGAACCGACAGTCACCGTGACACAGAACGACACCGCAGTTGAGAACGCCTCGGTCAACGTCACCACCGCCGACGGGCAGAACGTCACCTACACCGGCGAGGGTGAGTACACGACCGACGAGAACGGTACCGTGACGCTTCCGGCTGCCGAGGAAGACGTCACTATCGACGTAACCGCCGAATACGAGAACGAGACCGCCACGACGACGGCTGATCTCGAAGCGCCCGCCGAACTCGCCGTCGACGTGACCAACACCGACGGCGAGCCGCTCGTCACCGTGACGCAGAACGACGCTGGAGTCGAGAACGCGTCGGTGAACGTCACCACCGTCGACGAGAATGCGAGTTACGTCGGCGAGGGCGACTACACGACCGACGAGAACGGCACGGTGACGCTACCGGCCGCCGATGAGGACGTCGAGATCGACGTGACCGCCGAATACGAAAACGAGACGGCCACGAAGACGGCTGATCTCGAAGCACCCGCCGAACTCGCCGTCGACGTGACCAACACCGACGGCGAGCCGCTCGTCACCGTGACGCAGAACGACGCTGGAGTCGAGAACGCCTCGGTCAACGTCACCACCGCCGACGGGCAGAACGTCACCTACACCGGCGAGGGCGAGTACACGACCGACGAGAACGGTACCGTGACGCTTCCGGCCGCCGTGCAGAACGTCACCATCGACGTGACCGCCGAGTACGAGAACGAGACCGCCACGACGACGGCCGATCTGACCGTTGCGGAAGACCAACCGTTCGGACAGCTCGTCCGCGACTTCATCGACCGACTTCAGGATCGTGAGGGCGGCATCGGTGCCGCCGTCTCCGACTTCGTGACGGATAACAACCCGGGTAACGCGCCCGACCACGCCGGAAGCCCGGGCGGTCCGGATGACGCCAACGGGAACGCCAGCGACGCGCCCGGCAACGCCCCGGACAACGCCGGACCGGGCAACGCCAGCGACGCGCCCGGCAACGCTCCGGACGACGCTGGGCCAGGAAACGCCAGCGAGGGTGCCGGTAACGCTCCCGAGAACCCCGGAAACGGCGGCGGTAACGCCGACGCTGACGACGAAGACGACGATAACAGTGATGAAGACGGTAGCGACCGCGGACAGGGAAACGGTAACGGCCCGCCGTAAGCCTGCGAGACGGTAGCGGCGACGGACCGCTCTTTTACTCCGCCCCGGTGTCGGCAGGGTTTAGTGCGCCGTGGGCGAAAGATCCGGTATGAGCGAATCCGCGTATCCGCCGGTGTCACAGCATCTCACGGACCTCGAAGCGGCGCAGGCCGAGGGGCGTCGGAAGATGGACTGGGCGCTCCAACACATGCCGATCCTGAACGCGCTCCGCGAGGAGTTCGTCGACGAACAGCCCCTGGCGGGCGAGGTCGTCGCGATGGCGATGCACGTGGAAGCGAAGACGGCGAACCTCGTCGAGCTGCTCGCCGAGGGCGGTGCCGAGGTCGCGATCACCGGCTGTAACCCACTCTCGACGCACGACGACGTGTCGGCCGCGCTGGACACCCACGAGTCGATCACCTCCTACGCGGTCCGCGGGGTCGACGACGACGAGTACTACGACGCGATGCACGCGTGTCTCGCCCACGAGCCGACGATCACCGTCGACGACGGGATGGACATGGTGAAGCTCGTCCACGAGGAGTACCCCGACCTGATCGACTCCATCGTCGGCGGCGCGGAGGAGACGACGACCGGCGTCCACCGCCTGCGCGCGATGGACGCCGACGGCGAGCTCCACTACCCCGTCTTCGCCGTCAACGACACGCCGATGAAACAGCTGTTCGACAACGTCCACGGCACGGGCGAGTCGTCGCTCGCGACCATCGCGATGACGACGAACCTCTCGTGGGCGAGCAAGAACGTCGTCGTCGGCGGCTACGGGCAGTGCGGGAAAGGGGTCGCGAAGAAGGCCGCCGGGCAGAACGCGAACGTCATCGTCTGTGAGGTCGACCCGAGAAAGGCGCTGGAAGCCCACATGGAGGGGTACGAGGTCCTCCCGATGGCCGAGGCGGCAACGAAGGGCGACGTGTTCATCACGACGACGGGCAATCGCGACGTGATCACCCGCGAACACTTCGAGGAGATGCAAGACGGCGTGCTGCTCGCGAACGCCGGTCACTTCGACATCGAAGTGAACCTCGAAGACCTCGACGACCTCGCGGTCAACCGATTCGAGGCGCGCGACGGGGTCGAAGGCTTCGAACTCCCCGACGGACGCGTGCTCAACGTGATCGCGGAGGGGCGGCTCGTCAACCTCGCCGCGCCCATCGCCCTGGGCCACCCCGTCGAAGTGATGGACCAGAGCTTCGGCGTGCAGGCAGTGATCGTCCGCGAGCTCGCCGCGAACGGCGAGCAGTACGAGCCCGGCGTCCACGACGTGCCCGACGAGCTCGACCGCGAGGTCGCCGACATCAAGCTCACCGCGGAGGGCGTCGAGTACGACGACCTCACCGACGAACAGCGCGAGTACATGGGGAGCTGGGAGCACGGAACCTGACCGGACCACAGCCGTAACCGGTCGCTCGCTGCGAGCTCGACCGCGAGCCCTTTTTCACCGACACCGGCCTACACGGTCCAGTGACAGTGACGAGCCTCCACGGTCCGAGCCACCGCGAGGCGCTGTGGGAGCTGGAGGACGCCTTCGAGCGCGGCGACCTGATAAGCGTCTTCGGGCGGTGTACGGTCACGTACGACGGCCGAGCCGCCTCCGAACTCGGCGTCGGTGATCGCTTGCTCGTGTTGAAACCCGACGGCGCCGCCTTGGTGCACACCGACGAGGGGCGTGAGCCGGTCAACTGGCAGCCGCCCGGCTCCGAACACCACGCCGCGGTGCGCGACGGACGGCTCAGGGTGCGATCGACGCGAACCGCCCCCGACGAGACGCTCACGGTCGGCTTCGAGACGGTCCACCAGCTCTCTGCGATGGCGGTCACGGGCGGTCGGGACCTGACGCTGCACGGGAGCGAGGAGGACCTCCGGACCCGAATCCTCGAACGGCCCGAACTGGTCGAGCCGGGGTTCGAGCCGCGCGAAACCGAACGACCCTCTAGCGCCGGACCGATGGACATCTTCGGCGTCGATCGGGACGGGACGCCGGTCGTCGTGGAGCTGAAACGCCGGCGGGTGGGGCCGGACGCGGTCGGCCAGCTGGCACGCTACGTGCGGGCGCTCCGCGAGGAGCTGGGAGCGGACGACGGCGGGGAGCCGGGAGCGGACGACCGCGGGGGCTCCGTCGAGCGCGACCCCGTCGTTCGCGGCGTCCTCGTCGCCCCGTCCGTCACCGAGCGCGCGGCGGAGCGGCTCGCGGACCGCGGGTTCGATCACGTCGCGCTCGAGCCGACGACGAGAGAGTGATCGAAGGGGAGAGACACCGGGGCGGTGACGCGGTGGTATCGAAGGCTTTATCGCCGCAGCACCGGCTACATCCGACAAGTAGCCATGTCTGACAAACCCGCCTCTATGTACCGGACGATCGATAAGCCCTCGTTCACCCGACGCGAGTATATCACGGGGATCCCGGGCTCGAAAATCGCCCAGCACAACATGGGCGACCTCTCTGCGGAGCCGGACGACTACCCCGTCGAGATCAGCCTTCGCGTCGGCGAGGAGCTTCAGATCCGCCACGGCTCGCTCGAGAGCGCACGCCTCTCCGCGAACCGCCACCTCATCAAGGAGCTCGGCGAGGGGAACTACAAGATGACCCTTCGGAAGTTCCCCCACCAAGTCATCCGGGAGAACAAGCAGGCGACCGGCGCCGGCGCGGACCGCGTCTCCGACGGGATGCGTCAGGCGTTCGGCAAGCCGGTCGGAACGGCCGCACGGCTCGACAAGGACGACGTCGTCTTCACCGCGTACTGCACCCCCGAGCAGGCGCCCGTGGTGAAAGAGGCGTTCCGCCGCGCGTACAACAAGCTCTCGCCGCCGTGCCGGATCACGGTCGACCGCGGCGAGAAGCTGCTCGTCTCGTAACGACTCCCGACGCGGCCTTCGTTTTCCCCCGCTCCTCACGACGCGAGCCGCGGCTGTGTCGGCCGCTCGACCGAGGCCGAGCCGCCCTTGTGGTCGTAGCGGCGCGACCGAGGCGCTCGGTTACCGCCGATTTTCGGGAGCGTGCCGCCGAGAATGACGCCGACAGCTTATCCGGATCGACGACGAACGTCGAATCGGATGTTTGACGCGTTCGTCGACGCCGCGTTCGCCCTGCTGGTCTACGTCGGCCTCCCTGCGCTGTTCGTCTTCTTCGTGTTGAAGGGAGCCCTGATAGGGAAGCCGCTGCCGACCTCAATCTTTCTCCCCGGATACGTCCTCGCCATCGGGGCGGACCGCGCCGAGACGGCGCTGATCGTGTTCGTCTCCTCGACCGGCTACGTCGCCGGCCAGCTCGTCGTCTACTCGGCGGCTCGCCGCAGCGGACGGTCGGGGATCGAGTCGGCGCCGCGGGTCTCCGTCTCCGGGGAGCGGCTCGACCAGGTGGAGGAGCTCTTCGATCGCTACGGCGGTCCGGCCGTCTTCGTCACGAACTTCGTTCCGTACCTCCGCGGGCTGATCTTCGTTCCGGCGGGGATCGCGAAGTACCCCGTGCTGCCGCTGGTCTTCTACGCGTTCACCTCGACGCTCATCTACCACGTCGCCATCGTCGCGATCGCGGTCGGCGCGTTCAGAGCGGTGTTCTGAGCGTCGCCGGCGAGAACGCCGTCGATCGCGGACAGCCCTCGATGGACGTCGGAGAGGCGGTCGCAGCCGAACGGCTGAAATACCCCGATCGCGTATCGCAGATATAGTGTCACAGCAGTTGGCCGAGGTTGGCACGCTCTTCTTACACGAGGCGCGGAGCGACTACACCGTCGTCGCCACCAGAGACGGGAGTCGGGTGCTCCGCGGACGGCTCGAGCTCAAGGAGACCGCCGCCGGCCCTCGCCCCGGGAAGTTCCGGGTCATCCGCGACGGCGAGGACCACCCTCGACAGCCGGACGAGTTCGTCGAGCTCGCGCGGGCGGCCGACCGCATCCGCATCTCCGAGCAGACCGCCCCGGAGAACCGCGAGCGGCTGGAAGCGATGCTCGCCGGCTACCAGCTCGAGTCGCTCACCGTCCGGACCTGTCGGCGGTGCGCGAACGACGGACGGTACGGACCGATCACGGCCGACACCGCGATCGAGCACAACGACGAGCTGATCTGCCGCGACTGCGCCCGCCGCGAGTTAGAGCGGGAGCTGTCTTATAAAGGACAGTTCACGGGCGCTGCCGAAGAGCGATTAGAGGAGCTGCTGTACGAAGCCGGCGACTTGGACCGGATCGTGAGCCTGCTGCAGGGCGGGCTCGATCCGGACCTGACGAAGTACGACGAGGTGTCGGCGAACGTCGACGACGTCTCCCCGGTGCGGACCGACGAGCTCGATCTCCACCCCGACCTGTCCGCGCACCTCCAGGGGCGCTTCGAGGAGCTGCTCCCGGTCCAGAGCCTCTCGATACGAAACGGCCTCCTCGACGGCGACGACCAGCTGGTGGTGAGCGCGACCGCGACGGGGAAGACCCTGATCGGCGAGCTGGCGGGGATCGACCGGGCACTGAAAGGAGAAGGGAAACTGCTCTTTTTAGTGCCGCTCGTCGCGCTCGCCAACCAGAAGCACGAGGACTTCAAAGAGCGCTACGGCGACCGGCTCGACGTCTCCATCCGCGTCGGATCGTCGCGGGTGAACGACGACGGCAACCGCTTCGACCCGAACGCCGACGTCATCGTCGGCACGTACGAGGGGATCGATCACGCGCTTCGGACCGGAAAGGACCTCGGCGACGTCGGCACGGTCGTCATCGACGAGGTCCACACCCTCAAGGAGGGCGAGCGGGGCCACCGCCTCGACGGGCTCATCTCGCGGCTGAAATACTACAGCGAGAACCGGATGGAGACCCACTCGGGCTACGGCGGGACGCAGTTCGTCTACCTGTCGGCCACGGTCGGGAACCCGGAGTGGCTCGCCGAGAAGCTCCGGGCGACGCTCATCGAGTACGAGGAACGGCCGGTACCGATCGAGCGCCACGTCACCTTCGCGGACAGCCGCGAGAAGGCCGACATCGCGGACAAGCTGGTGAAACGCGAGTTCGACACGAAATCGTCGAAGGGGTACCGCGGACAGACGATCATCTTCACCAACTCCCGACGGCGCTGCCACGAGATCAGCCGGAAGCTCCGGTACGACTCCGCGCCGTACCACGCGGGGCTCGACTACAAGCGCCGGAAGCAGGTGGAACGACAGTTCGGGAATCAGGATCTCTCGGCGGTCGTCACCACGGCTGCGCTGGCGGCCGGCGTCGACTTCCCCGCCTCGCAGGTGATCTTCGACTCGCTGGCGATGGGGATCGAGTGGCTCTCCGTTCAGGAGTTCTCACAGATGCTCGGACGGGCCGGCCGGCCGGACTACCACGACCGCGGCCGCGTCTACCTCCTCGTCGAGCCCGACGGCGTCTACCACAACTCGATGGAGCGCACCGAAGACGAGGTCGCGTTCACCCTGTTAAAAGGCAAGATGGAGGACGTGGCGACCCACTACGACGAGGCCGCTGCCGTCGAGGAGACGCTGGCGAACATCGTCGTCGCCGGCAAGCGGGCAAAGCGGCTCAACGACCGGATGATCGGTGAAGTGCCGACGAAACACGCGATCGGGAAGCTGTTGGAGT
Source organism: uncultured Halobellus sp. (assembly GCA_964574565.1). Taxonomy (GTDB): domain Archaea; phylum Halobacteriota; class Halobacteria; order Halobacteriales; family Haloferacaceae; genus Halorubrum. The sequence continues at coordinate 8,742 of CAZNOA010000053.1, forward strand.
GGGAGTTCATCGACGGCTTCTCACCGACCCCGCTCGGCCGTGGCGTAACCAGACACTTCCTCGCGCCCGACGAGGCCTTCTACATCCTCGATGCCGTTCGGAAGGGGACGGAGCCGTACGACATCGTCGCCGACCTCGAACTACGCGACGACGAAGAGTGAGGACGGGGCCCGTCTTCGGAGGTGAGGACGGGGCCCGTCGTCGAATTCGGCCCGCCCGTCAGCCGGCCTCGAAGATGTATCAACGCTTTTGCTCGCGGGGCGTCGTCGGTCGAGTATGCTTTCGTCGGAGGCGGTACTGACGGGAACGACGGTACCGCCGTTGACCGTCGGCATGCTCGTCGTCTTCGCGATCATCACGGTCGCGCTCCTCCTCTTTATCACCGAGCCGGTACCGATCGACATCACCGCCATCGGGGTGATGGTCGCGCTGATCGTCCTCGAACCGTGGACGCGAGTCGACGCGGCGACCGGTGTCGGCGGCTTCGCCAGCTCCGCGACGATAACGGTGCTCGCGATGTTCGTGCTCAGCGAGGGGATCCGGCAGTCCGGGCTCATCAACATGATCGGCGCGTGGATCGCCGAGACGTTCGGCGACAGCCCGTTCAAACAGCTGCTCGCGGTGCTGGGGCTCTCCGGCGGGACGGCAGGGTTCATCAACAACACGCCGGTCGTCGCCATCATGATCCCGATGGTGTCGGCGATCTCGAAGAAGACGGGGATATCGCCGTCGAAGCTGTTGATGCCGGTGTCGTTCATGGCGATGCTCGGCGGCATGCTGACGCTGATCGGAACCTCGACGAACATCCTCGCATCGGACGTCTCGGCGCGGCTCATCGGCCGGCCGTTCTCGATGTTCGAGTTCACGCAGCTCGGCCTCATCGTCCTCCTGACCGGCGGCGTCTACCTCGCGACCGTCGGCCGATACCTCCTCCCGGAACGCGTGCAGATCGACGACGAGCTGATCGCGGGGTTCGAGATGACGGAGTACCTGACGGAGGTCGTCGTTCGCGGCGATTCGCCGCTCATCGGGAAGACGGTCACGCAGAGCCTCGAGGACCTCGATATCGACGCGGACATCGTGCAGCTCGTCCGCGACGACCGGGCGTTCACGGAGCCGCTCGGACCGAAGCAGATCCGGGAGGGCGACGTGTTGGTGTTGCGGACGGACCGCGCAAGTCTCATGGCCCTCGTCGACGCCGAGGGGCTCGACCTAGCGCCCGATGCAGAGGTGAGCGAGGACCAGCTCACCACCGAGGACGAGGCGATCGAGGCGGAGACCGAACAGAACCTCGTCGAGGTGATCATCTCGCCGGAGGCGCCGCTGATCGGCGAGACGCTGGAGACGCTCAACTTCCGCGATCGGTACGACGCGACGGTGCTCGCGATCCGACGCGGCGGGAAGATCATCCACGCGCGGATGGACAAGCGGCAGCTCCGCGCCGGTGACACCCTCCTGTTACAGGCGACAGAAGAGACGATAGGCCGGTTCAGCAACGACCGCAACT